>CACYDE010000179.1 GCA_902773045.1 uncultured Ruminococcus sp.
ATACTGGCGTATGTCGAGGACGACAACGCAGCTATGCGCTTACCGGGGCGTCGAACTTGTCTGGATATTTGTTTGGTTTGCTATAGGACAGACTTAGCAACTGTGAAGAAATAAATTTTCAATTTATGCTTAGGATAATTTGTTCTGAACAAGGAAAATTTTCGCAGGAATACTTACGGCAACACCGCACAAAGACCGTCTGACGGTACCTCAAGGGCATTTGCAGCACAATCCAATCAGCCTGCGCCTTGCGGCTTGACTTCTTGGTGTGCTGCTGGCACCCCGCACCGAATCTGCTTGATCTTTTGACCAAGATAGTACACAAAACCACCTTGAAATACGCCCGAAGGAAGTACCCTTGGGGTACGTCAGGATTCCTACGGTGGTTTTATGCACTCTCTTGATAAAAATCTACTGCGCATCTTCGGCACAATCTCTGTGCGGTATTGCTTTACGTATTTCAAGAGAATTTAACGCAGTTCAGAGCAAATTAGACAAGCAGAAATGAACAATTATTTATGAACAGTTCCTTATCAGTAAATCACTATGATTCCGTTCGAAACAACCTTTCCGCTGATCTTTCCGCCCGAAACAGTGAATTCCGCTCCGGTGACTTTATCCTTATATGTTCCGTCTTTGAGAACACTTGCAGCACCGTTAAGCTCATAATCACTATCTCCCCTGTTAATGATTACCGCGCCTTTGTCTCCGCGTTCGATCATAAGAACATTTTTCGGTTCATCGGGGTTGGAAAGTGTTTCGCCAAGACCTGCCATTTCGTTTCTGAAATGATTGAGAGCTGAAACATTGGGACTCTTATAAGCGTCAGAACCTGCTTTTCCGATGGTATTTTCACCCCATGGATTTTCCTGTGAATTACCGTAGGGACGGCTGAAGAAAAGCGGCGCGCCTCCGCTTCTTGCGGCTATAATAGCCCAACCGATCTCAACGTCGTCTTCGGTCATGTCCTTCCACGATTCTTCGCCTTCGTTGCAGTAATTGTCGTGGGATTCGACCCATGTCACAAGCTTTGAAGGATCCACCTGACTTGCCATATACGGTTCAATCGCCGAAACGCTCATCGTTCCGTCAACGGCATTTCTTATTATTCCGCCGTAATTTGATGCGGTAACATTCATTATTTTGGAATAATCCGCAAGACGGTCGGTTCCTTCGCCTTGAAGGATCTCGCCGTACTGGAATTCCGCGCCGTTGTCGAGAACTACAGTCCAGAAATCGGAAGCATATGCTTCATCATCATCCGGAAGCTCGATATGTTTTGCGGCGTCGTACCTGAATCCCGACGCTCCCGATTCAACACAAGATTTCAAATATTTCAAAATATACTGCTGTATAGCGGGGTCCTGAGTGTTCAAGTCTTTAAGTCCGAGAAGATCATTCTGTGTGACCTGCTTTCTGCTCGCATAGCTGGAAACTTCTCCTCTTCCGTGGAAAGGCTGATCGCAAAGATTGAAAATATTTTCCGAAATAACGCTTTCGTCACTTGTCGTGTGATTGATCGGTGCGTCAACTATTATCTTCAAACCAAGTTTTTTCGCTTCACTGCACATTTCCTCGAAAACATTCTTGGTGCCAAGCTGATAATTTCCTATAACATAGTCCGTCGGCTGATAATGATAATACCATTTTCCTGCATTGGAGCTGAAAAGCGCGCGTCCCCCGGACTCGCCTTCCTTACACTGGTTGATAGGAGACGTCTGGATAGACGTGTATCCGGCGTCCTTGATATCCTGAAGATTCTGCTTGATAGAACCGAACGACCAGCAAAAAGCATGAAGGATCGAACCGTAACTCATGGAGATCGTTCCGTCACTGTTGAGCTGATATGAGTAATCCCCGCTTTCCGAAGATGTCGAAACGGAAGAAGAAGTCTCCGATGACGACGAAGAAGAAGCATCCGACGAAGAAGAAGAAACTTCGGATGAAGCAGACGAGGAATATGTGGAGCCGGCGGAAGAAGACGATGCGGAAGAAGTCGCTGCGGAAGAAACCGATTCCGACTGAGATTGAGTTGTATTTTCCGATGGACGGTGTTCCGCGATTCCCGGAGGATTAGATGAACATGCCGTCATAGCTGCCGAAACAGAAAGAACAAGCGCCATAAAAATTCCTGCTACCCTTTTGTTCATAAAAAGCACCTCTTAATTAAAGTTATTTTTTTCCTGATCATCATTATATTCATCAAAGTATACTATCTTATCGTCAAAATAGTCATACTCATCTTTTTCTTTTTCATACGGAAGGCGCGAAAAAACCTCGCCGACCTTATCTCTCATCCATAAAGACGGCATTATCCTCATTGAAAAACCGCAGCCGTCTTCCATAGCCCATTCAAACGGCTTCGCCTGAGGAAGACCATAAACCGCCAGAAGCGTCATGATAACACCACCGTGAGTTACAATAACACAGTTTGTCGTACCGGTTTTTATCAAACCGTCTACTATATCCCGAAATATATTGCACACGCGTTTCGTGAATTCTGCGCTGCTTTCGCCTTTGGGAGGCTTGACGGTCGTATCTCCGCCGATCCACTTTTTGAAATCTTCATTTGAAGAAAGGCTTTCCGCCGTTCTTCCTTCCCATTCTCCGAAGCTGCATTCACGAAGTTCGTTGATAACAATCGGCTTCAACGCCGGATAAATGATCTCACAGGTCTGGAGACATCTTTTCAGCGGACTGGAAAAGATCACCGGAGTTCCCGGATAATCAAATTCCATATCAAGCTTTTTAAGCTCCTTTTTTCCCTCTTCACTTAAGGGAACATCTTTTGTTCCGACATATGCGCCCTTTCTCGTTTCTTCACAGGCACCGTGTCTGATAAAATGTATCTGATATGATTTCATAAATTTAAAATTCCTTACAACTGCTTTACAAAACGTAATAAATATATTATAATTGACGGTAATAAATTATACAAACAGTAATCTTGATTCCGAATATTTTAAAGACAACTGAGAGGTAAAAAATGAATAAGGATTTTCCAAGAATCTTGACTCTTCTGAGAGAAGAAAAAGGACTCAGCCAAAAGAAAGCCGCCAACGACCTCGGCATTTCCCAACCTCTTCTTTCCCACTATGAAAAAGGGATAAGGGAATGTGGTCTTGACTTTGTTGTGAAAGCCGCAGATTATTATGATGTTTCATGCGACTACCTTCTTGGCAGAACAATTGATCGTACAAACGGAAAAATCGTGATCCCCGATGTTCCGGAAAGCGACATCAGCTTTCATTCAATATCTACAGGCAAAACACATCTTATCACTACTCTTAATAAAAAGCTGATAATAAATTCCCTGAATATTATCTTCGACATTCTTGAAAAGATAAACAACAAAGGTCTGATAAATGAATGTTCGGGATACATCAATGCAGGTATATACCGCATATTCAGAATATTATACTCGTCAAATCCCCGAAACTCACAGAACATGTTTTCAGTTGCGGATCATATTTACCGCGGAAGAACCCAAGCTTTTCAGATTCTCTGTGAAAGCAATGCCGAAAATCTTGCAAACGGACTTCCTATAATCGAATTTCGAGGTGTGGAAAAAACTAAGCTCATCGAGCTTTCACCGGAGATCATCGAAGAGCAGTATTCAACTCTTTCAAGCTCCCTTTTCAGTCTGATACAAAACACAGAAAAGAAAATA
>CACYDE010000180.1 GCA_902773045.1 uncultured Ruminococcus sp.
GACAGGTGCGTTTGGAGTTATCAAAAGGGGAGGCTTTCGATGAAGCGGAAGCAAGATGGAATTATGCTTTTTGGCTTCAAAACGATTGCTTGGTATTTGGTATAGGCGAAACTGCCAAAACAGTAAGGAACTGGATTGCTTTGAGCGGTTTTCCTTATTATGACGATGATGATACTGCTTGGCAAGATGATAATGCAATCGAAAACACTTCTCGAATCACGGAGGCATTTGTTTCCGTATTGATCGATGCAGTTAAAGATATACATGAACAGGGAGTATTGACTCGAAAGTTCGGCAGGGAATTGCCTATTATAATACATGAATTGGAATACTATGACGAAATAGCCGAACAGAATATAGAAGCTAATGGGGATGAAATAGTCAACGATTTTTCGGAATGGTGTATCAATTCTTAAGGAGCTTGAATGGAAAATACTAACATAAAAATATGCGATGAGTGTGGCAGTCAACATTTGGAATCTGCATCGAAAATGATGGGACTGTGCCCCGAATGTGCGTCTGCATTATATGGATACGAGAATTGTAAACACGTTTTCCAAAACGGAAGGTGTAAACAATGCTATTGGGATGGAAGCAGAAGCAAATATATTGAATGGCTGATCGGAGATAATTTGTCGGAATGAAGCAATCAAATCAAAACAATTGAGATATACGAATGGAAGAGCAACTGTATTGAATAGCTTTAAAAATCGCGGGATAGATAACATTCCGATCGTATATGTATCGTACAAGGACATCAAGGTACTCATGCCCAATCTCAAAGCCGTTTACACGGCGGTGGACGAAACTTCCGCGCCCGATGCTTTCAATGATGGATATTATGAAAAAGTAGACAGGCAGGCGACAGGACTGGGGCAGGCTCCATACTCAGCCGGAGATTTTTTTCTCTGATAGGGTCAATAGGTAACACATGCGGCATCGGACAGAGCCGCTGCCGCTTCTATATGCAGAGAACGAATTTGACGGGGGCATTTCACTCATATACATCAATTTCACTTTACTCTTGATCTCAATTATGATAAAATATTATCAGTAGATATCATGGGCTGTTTGAAACATGCTCCGAAGTTAGGTTGTGCTTTTTATGAAAAAAATAGTTATCGGAATACTTGCGCATGTCGACTCAGGGAAAACAACTTTGTCGGAAGCGTTAATGTACTGTTCGGGGAATTTAAGCAAACTCGGACGAGTAGATCACGGAAACTCTTTTCTTGACACTTTTTCTTTGGAGAGAGAAAGAGGCATAACAATTTTTTCAAAACAGGCGGTTATGAAATATGAAGATACTCAATTCTTCCTTCTTGACACACCGGGACATGTAGATTTTTCTGCCGAAACCGAACGAACTCTTCAGGTTCTTGATTATGCGATACTGGTAATAAGCGGAACGGACGGTGTTCAAAGTCATACTCAAACACTTTGGAAGCTGTTAAAAAAATACAACGTACCGTGTTATATTTTCGTTAACAAAATGGATTTACACGGTTCGGATAAACAATATATAATCAACCGGCTAAAAACCAAACTCAGCGACAGCTGCATTGATTTTGGTCTTGGTGAAACAGAGGAGTTTTACGAAAACACAGCCCTTTGTGACGATGAACTTCTCCGCAGCTTCGATGAGAACGGAACAATAGAAAAAGCATTGATTTCAAATGCGATAAAAAACAGAAGGATCTTTCCGTGCATTTTCGGATCCGCGTTAAAACTTGACGGAGTGGAATCGCTTCTGAATTGTTTGTCCGAGTTTTCGAAATCACCGGAATATTCCAAAGAATTCGGCGCGAAAGTCTTTAAAATATCTACGGATAATCAGGGAAACCGCCTTACGTTCATGAAAATTACCGGAGGAAAAATTAAAGTCAGAGAAATTCTCGAAAGCGAAAAAAACTATACAAATGAAAAAATTCAGCAGATTCGCATATATTCCGGCGAAAAATTCACTCTGACCCCGGAAGCAGAGGCGGGAACGATCTGCGCCGTAACGGGAATCACATTCGCCGGTTCGGGTGACGGACTGGGAAAAGAAAAAAATTCCGGTCTTCCGGTTCTCTCTCCTGTTCTTACTTATAAATTAATTCCTCCGCAGGGAACCGACCTTCATACACTCCTCGAAAAGATGAAAATACTGGAAAGTGAAGATCCTCAGCTGAATGTTTTGTGGAACGAACGTCACAGAGAAATTCAGGTTCGTCTGATGGGTGAGATCCAACTTGAGATCTTGAAAAGTATCATCAAAGAACGTTTTGGGATCGAAGTTACTTTCGGAAAAGGAAGCATAATATACAAAGAAACCATTTCGGAAACCGTTGAAGGCGTCGGTCATTTTGAGCCTTTGAAGCATTATGCGGAGGTACATCTTCTTATAAAACCCGGGGAAAAGGACAGCGGAATAATGATATCTTCCGAATGTAAAGAAGATATCCTCGACAAAAACTGGCAGCGTCTTATTATAACTCATCTTTATGAAAAAACTCACGTCGGAGTTTTGACAGGTTCTCCGATAACCGACATAGAAATTGTACTCGCCTCGGGAAAAGCTCATCCGAAACATACGGAAGGAGGAGATTTCAGACAGGCAACCTACAGAGCTGTCAGACAAGGTCTGCGATCGGCAAAATGTATTCTTCTTGAACCTATTTATCAATTTACTCTTGAGATTCCGAGTGAAAACACGGGAAGAGCGATATCGGATATTCAGCGAATGAGCGGAAGTTTTGAACCGCCGCAATCGTTAGGTGAATTCACGGTTCTTACCGGAACAGCACCGGCGATCGAAATGCAGGATTATTCCAAAGAAGTGATTTCCTACACTCACGGCAGAGGCAGTCTTACTTGTGAACTTCAAGGATATGAACCATGTCATAATACAGAGGAGGTTATTTCCGCTGTCGGATATGACCCTGACAGCGACCTTGAAAACCCATGCGATTCGGTATTCTGTTCTCATGGGACAGGATATAATGTCAAGTGGGACGAAGTAAAAAAACGTATGCATCTTCCGTCCGTTTTATCCTCGAATGATGAGTCCGAAAGTTTTAGCAGAGAGAAATTGCTTTCGATGTGCAGAACCCAGAATGATGTTTTTGCGCTTGATAAAGAGCTTATGCAGATTTTTGAGCAGACCTACGGTCCTATAAAAAAGAAATCATCCGGTTCGGGGATCAGAAAATATGAAAGCACAGAAAAAAAGACAGGACGAAAAACATCGGCGCCGAAATATGACGGTACGGAATATATTCTTGTTGACGGATATAACGTTATATTCTCATGGGAAAATTTGCGAAGGCTTGCGAATGACAGTATTGATACTGCAAGAAGTGCTCTTGTCAATACTCTTTGTAATTATCAGGGTTACAAAAAATGCGAACTTATACTTGTGTTTGACGCCTACAAAGTTAAAGGAAACGGCAGAGAAGTCGAAAAGGTAGGAAACATCAGTGTAGTCTATACAAAAGAAGCTGAAACAGCTGATATGTACATAGAAAAAGTTTCACACAAGCTGGCAAAATCCAATCGTGTCAGAGTTGTTACTTCCGATGGTCTTGAACAGCTTATTATTCTCGGAAGCGGGGCTTTGCGTGTTTCGTCCGCGTCATTTTTTGAAGAGGTTCAACAGGCTGAAACAGAGATAAGAAATATTATTTCAGGAAATATATAAATTAAAATCACGTGCTGTCATGGGGATTTTTGGGTATAATTTTATATTTATTTCATATAATTGTATTGCTTCTCCAATTAATTTTTGAAGAAATTTCTTTGATTGAATTTTGGGATTAGTTGGGATAGAAATAATGGCAAAGAACCAAAAAATCGGAGGGATTACTATGGCAGTATACAATGATTACAGCGCAAAAAACAGCGAAACCTCGAAAATTATCCGTTCATTACTTTTGGGTTGTGCGGTGGGAATTGGTATGTCCGCAGCGCTTTTGTCTCTTTGTGCAATTCTGTTCGTGAAATTTGGAAGCTTGCCGCTTGATTATCTTCCTCTTATTACTACTTTTATCGGAGCGGCAGGTTCTTTTTCGGCAGGCTATGCATCGGTCAGACTTTACAGAAAGCGAGGACTTCTCATTGGTATTTGCGCAGGTTTTGTTCTTTTTCTCACGGTTTTTCTGACGGGACTGGTGAAAGGCTTGGAAACCGACCTTGTCGGCGCGTTTATCAAGTGCTGTGTTTTTATTGTGGTAGGAGCGATAGGCGGAATTCTGAGCGTCAACAAAAGAATAAAAGTTAAAAGAATGTGAGATCCTGAAAAAGATATAAAAACTCCTTTGAGATAGCTGCGTTTAATTTCGGCTTTCTTAAAGGAGCTTTTTGCTTAAAAAATGTTACGCAGCGGTTTTGTATACTATTTTTTTGAAAGCAGTTGACACGGTTTGAAATGTGATTTATAATAAACAAAAAAGCGAATTGTTCATTTATTATATGATTTTATAATAAAATTTGGTGAGTAATTCGAATAGGTGTTTTTATGATAAATATCAAAGTAAATGTAAAATCTGCAGGCTCGAAAAAAAATAAGATCACTGCAATTATAATTCCGTACGACGACAACGTAAATGACGTGAAAGGTCTTTTGGAAGAAACGGTAAAATATTGCGTTGAAAGTTACAATGAAAGACGCGAAAATTCAGAGCTTCTTCAAGCGTTGACCTTATCTCAGATCAAAGATAAAGCATCGGAAGGAAAGGTTTCGTTCGGGATGAACTACGGCGAAAAAAACGCAGATCTTGGGAAATCTGTCGCTGACGCTGTCGAGGCCTTTGAAGACGGGGTGGTCGTTCTTTTTGCCGATGATAATAAACTTGAAGACCTTGATGATAAAATAGATCTTTCAGCAACAGAAAGTTTAACATTTATAAAGCTGACTATGCTTGCAGGCAGAATGTGGTGAAAGGAGAATTAAGCAAATGTCCGATACACAGTACGAAAAATTCATGAAAAAATATGACAGTGAATTTATCGAGAAACATAGATCCGAGATCGAAAAACTTTCGGAAGCAGAAAAGAAAGTTTTGAATCATGTCATTTTTGACAATCATTATCTTTATGGTTGGAAAGAACAATACAAAATAAATACGGGTTTTGGTTTCATTCCAAAGCTTTCCGATACTGTTCGCAGAAATTACAGCAATGTTGTGAAAATTATTGTTCCCGAAGAATTCATTGATGATTTTTATTATATGATCGATAATTTCATAAAGTATCAATATTCCGAAGGCTACAGCCGCAGAAGTTTCCGATCAAACGATTATTCCCCTTTTGTGGGACGAATGTTTGGATTGATGTATGATTATTATCTCATTGGGTGTATGGGATATCATATAGGCGGACTGAAAAATTTTATCCTGATGAAAGATGAAGGGGTATTGGAAGATGTACGCCGCAGGATCACAATGGATGATTACGTGATCGCTTCCAGAATAGACGCCGGTGACGAAGAGGTCATCGGCATCATTAATGAAATGATAACCAGTGACAACAACACCATGATCCTGAGTTATAAAATTATATGTGCTGTTATGAGATCATCGAATGAGAAGCTTCATGATCTGATGTGTAAGCTTCTCGTAGCGGCAAGACTTTCCGAAGGTCTGCGTCAGGCCATCTGTGAAAGCGCCGACTGCGGAACAGCGGAGGCTTTCTTTAAGATAGTCAGAACTATCAAGGATAATAACCTTGTCAGATTCTCAGCCGTTAAGCGTGCGCTGGGAACCTGGACGGGTCTTGCGCGTGATGAAGACCCTGATAAGCTTGCAGGAAAAATACTGGATGACATTATCTATGTCCTTGAAAGCCGTGACCACGCGATCGAATATATCAACACAACGGACGCGGTTCATATTTACATGGGTTTCTGGGGACTTGGCTTTTACAACGTTTACGATACCCTTAATGTCATTCTTGATCTTCTGGAAATTCCGAAAAGCGATAAAAAGAGAGGACTTGTCGAAAAGATCAGCTCGTTATTCGTCAAGAACAAGGAAACACCCAAGATGACAGAAAATAATGTTCAGCTTTTGACTATAGGTTATTTCTGTCAGAATCTTGATATGCAGTATCTGACGAATATTATAACAAATGCTGTTCTTGAAGCTTATCCCGAGGATTACAGACTTTTCTCCATGTACAGTAATCTATATGTTTACAGTAATTCCCGGTTTGGAAAAATCACGAAGTCTTCGAAGAAGCTGCGTGACGACAAAGAATTTGCGAAAAAACATTATTATATTCTTTATAACATGTATAATCTTCTTCCAAAAAAGGAAGTAGTTTTCTCTCCGATTCTTTATCCGTGGTATTCGAGCCGAATCAGTAAGAGCTTTTTGTTGATTTGTATGCTGAATGCGGCGAAAGTTCTTGAGGATAATGAGAAGATAGATTTCATCTGTGGTCATCTTCCGGAAATAGATACAGGCTACCGTTCGCATGCCCTTGAATTGATCAGTGAATCAATTCAAACTAAAACACAAAGAAATCTGATAATAAATTCCGTTGCTGATAAAGAATCGTATACACGAAAAAAAGCGGTGAAGATTCTTTCGGAAATGAGTCTTTCCGAGGAAGACTATGTGACGATAGAAGGCTTTACAAAATATAAAACTGCAAATCTGCGTCAAGGTGTTATTGAGATATTGAAAAAAAGAGACGCGGACGGACTTAACACATCTGTTGTAAGAATGCTCACTTCGAAAGAAGAGAACGTTCGTTTGGCTTCTCTTGATCTTCTCGAATACGGATTAAACGAATACAAAAATTACGACTTCACGTTGGCAAAGAAGGCTGTTTCTGAAATTGAATCTCCGACCGAGCGCGAAGAGATACTTATTGAAAAGCTCATCGGAGAAACTTCCGTTTCCGAAGTTACTCCTGAAAACGGCTACGGACTTTATGACCCGAAAACGGAGTTTCCGCTATTTGATTTCAAAGCAGATCCAAAAGTTGTCAGGAATTATTTCTCGTTGAGTCATGAAGAAATAGCTGAAATGTATTTTTCTTTAATGAAAGTAATTGATGATAATGCGAATATGGAATACACGGACGGAGTCGGTGAAGAACATCTGTTGGGTGAAATGAGCGGATATTTTCCGTGGCTGTACTCCTATAATAAACGCGAGGGAATGAAAAAGCATGAATGTGTTCCTTTTCATGAGCTTTGGGCAGATTTTTATCGTAAGACAATAAAGACGCCTCAGCGTTTCTGGGCATTTTATCTTTTGGGTAAAACAGAAAAAATCGGAAATCTCGCTATGAAGTCTGATATGATTTTCAAGAAAAATCAAAAAGCGCTTTTCGGTGACGCTGTGAGCTTTGATTATGACAAGGAACTTACTTCAAAAGACAATCGTTTTAACTTTGTTTATTTCCATTGCGTGCGCAGCAGCGCGCTTGAAAGCATTAAAAGTGAATTTGAACTTGAGATTCCCGACGAGGTTCTCAGAAATGCTCTCGCTTTCGTTTCACAGCTTCCCGAGGAAGAAATGTGGCTTGAAAATGATTATGAAGAGACAAGATGGAGTGATAAAAAATCTAACTTCCTTAGGGAAAGAAAAGTTAAAGAGCTTTACGGAATGCTTCTGTCAAGAATCAATGAGGACTTTGAAACCAACTTTAAAATATTTTTTGAATTGGCAGTTAATAACAAATTCATTAAACATTATGAGGACGGAGATATTAGGTCAAATTATTCGAGAGATATCGTTATTCCGGCGCTTTATTTTGTGAAGGCATATATAAAGGGAATCATCACAAAGGATTTGTTTTATAAAACAATGTTTGATATATTTGGTTTTGTAAATTGCGTTCCGGAGCTTAATCTGTTCCTTTCACGTTCGGCGGTCGGTTATATATACCAGATCAAAGGTATTCTCGAAGAAGAAGAAAAAGACCTTGAGGAGAATTATATGATCCCTTCGGATTCCGAATTCTACAAAAAAGGTCGTGAAGTCGCTTCAAAACTGATGGATAAAGTTCTGGACGTTGAACTGAAACGCGGTGACAGCGAAACGGCTTTCACAAAAGGACTTGTTGAAATTTCTGCAATTTACGGAATTGACAGACTTATGGAGATACTTAAAGCATTTGGAAACGAAAGTCTCAGCCGTTCTTCCTATTGGTACGGCAATGTGATTTCAAAGAAAGATTCTCTCAGTCACCTTCTGAATGTCTGCTATCCCGCTGCGGACGATAATGCGGACAGATTGGCGCAATGTCTTTCAAAATCAAAGATCAAGGACGACAGACTGATCGAAGCGGCAATGTTCGCGCCTCAATGGATAGACATCATTGAAGAATATTTGAAGCTTGACGGCTTTAAGTGCGGCTGCTACTACTTTATGGCTCATACCGCAGAATATATAAACGACAAACGACTTGCGATGATAGCAAGGTTCACCCCTCTGACTCAGGAAGAACTTAACGGAGGCTGTTTTGACGTGAAGTGGTTCCATGAAGCCTATGGACTTCTCGGAGAAAAAATGTTTGACAAGCTTTACAAAAGTGCAAAATATATCTCTTCGAGCAATATGCATACCCGTGCAAGAAAATTTGCCGATGCGGCTTTAGGGAAAATGGATATCGCGGAAACCGAAGCTGCAATATCAGACAAGAGAAACAAAGATCTTCTTCTGAGTCTTGCTGTGATACCTTCAAAAAGCAAAAACGATATTCTTGAAAGATACGAATTTATTCAGAAATTTCTTAAAGAAAGCAAGCAATTCGGCGCACAGAGACGTGCCAGTGAATCGTCTGCGGTTGAATATGCATTGAAAAATCTTGCGGTAACAGCAGGATACTCAGATGAAACAAGACTCACTCTTTCTATGGAAACCGAACTGGCTGAAAGTAATAAACATTACTTCTCATGGGTGAAGATTGGTGACTATGATGTTATGATAGACATTGATAAAAACGGAATGCCTTCTTTGAAGTTTGAAAAAGGAGGAAAGTCTTTGAAATCTGCTCCTGCAGCGATAAAGAAAGACGAACAGTTCACCGCGATCAAGAATTTCTGCGATAAGCTCAGACAGCAGTATCGCCGCACCGTAAAAATGTTTGAATTGGCTATGGAAGAAAGAGATTCGTTTGCTTTGGGCGAACTAACAATGTTATGCAAAAACCCCGTTACAAAGGCTATTGTCGAAAATCTCGTTTTCGTTTCAAATAACGATGATAATTTTATAGACGGACTTGTTTCCGAAAAAGGATTCTTCGACAGATCCGGAAATCAATATTCTGTTGGTGATGATATTAAGCTTAGGACAGCTCATCCATACGACTTGTATTCTCATAATATCTGGGCTGAATATCAGAATCTTTTCATGAAACGAGGAAACGAGGAAGGAAAAAAACAGCCGTTCCGTCAGGTCTTCAGAGAGTTGTATGTGAAGCTTTCCGAGGAACTGGAAAAAGAACGTTCCATGATGTTCGCCGGAAATCAGATCCAGACTGCACGAACGGTCGGCGCACTTCGGAACAGAAGATGGGTTGCCGATTATGAAGATGGTCTGCAGAAAGTTTATTATAAAGATGATGTCATTGCAGGTATATACGCTGTCGCCGACTGGTTTTCACCGAGTGATATCGAAGCACCAACGCTCGAAGGTGTGAGCTTTGTTGACCGAAAGAACTACTCTCCGATCAAAATCAAAGATATCCCCGACATATTATATTCAGAGGTCATGAGAGATGTAGATCTTGCTGTCAGCGTTGCTCATGCAGGCGGAGTTGATCCCGAAACAAGTCATTCAACGGTTGAGATGAGAAAAGTGATCCTTGAATTTAATCTCGATCTGTTCGGTATCAAAAATGTGACCTTTGACAAGAATCACGCGTTCATAGACGGAAAACTCGGAAGATACAGCATTCATTTAGGAAGCGGTGTTATTCATAAAGTCGGTGGCAGACAGATCAATGTGGTTGCTGTTTCCGGTGGAAAGAAGAGCAAGATTTTTCTTCCTTTTGTTGACGAAGACCCGAAGACAGCCGAGATCATGACAAAAGTTCTTACTTTTGCCCGCGACGATAAAATTAAAGATCCATTTATTATGGAGCAGCTCAGAAAATAATATTAATATTTTTTTCATAATTTAAGATCAACTGTGTGATATAATATCAGTCAGAAGGGGAATGAGGTCTCCCCGAGTGATAACTCAAACCGCTGTTTAAGCTGATGACTTCTGCATTTTAATTGGACATTCAGAGATCGGTGACACTGCTTTAAGATTGTTGTCTGGTTTTGAATGTCTGATATTGTGATGCAGAAATTGTCAGCTTTTCTGCATTTTTAGGAGGTAATGTTATGCTGATAAGTATTGCCGTAATAATGTTTACTGGTCTGTTTTTGGGTTGGATATGCCAAAAAGTCAGGATACCGTCACTTCTCGGAATGATCTTCGGAGGAATAATCATCGGTCCTTATGTTATGGATCTTATTGACTCTTCTGTGATGGACTCATCCTCAGAGCTAAGGAAAATGGCGCTGATTATTATCCTCATTCGCGCGGGGTTAAAGCTTTCCGCAGATGATTTGAAGAAGGTGGGAAGACCTGCGATTCTTATGTGTTTTCTTCCTGCGCTTTTTGAAATTATCGGAATGGTTCTTCTGGCTCCAAAATTACTGGGTATGTCGAATCTTGACTCCTTGATCCTCGGTGCTGTTGTCGGAGCAGTTTCTCCGGCAGTGATAGTTCCGAGAATGATTAAGCTTATCGACGAAGAATATGGCACGAAAAAAGGTATCCCACAGATGATATTGGCAGGAGCTTCCGTAGATGATGTTTTTGTCATTGTAATGTTCACTACATTCACAGGACTTGCAAAGGGCGAAAAGATTTCGTGGGTTTCATTTATCAATATACCTCTTTCTGTTATAATAGGAATATTGATTGGATTGCTTGCAGGTTTTGTACTAACAGTTGGTTTTACAAAGATAAAAATGCGTGATACCGTTAAAGTGATAGTTATACTTTGTTCATCGTTTGTTCTGGTGACTGCGGAAGACGTGTTCGGAAAAATAATTCCTTTCGCTTCGCTGATAGGGGTGATGGCTTTGGGGCTTGAAATCAAAAAGAAAAAAACAGTGCTTGCTAAGGAGATGTCACAATCTTTTGACAGATTGTGGGTTTTTGCCGAAGCGCTGCTGTTTGTTCTTCTTGGCGCGTCGGTCAACATCGAAAGTGCAAAAGAAATAGGTATCAGCGGAGTCATACTTGTTGCCGCTGTTCTTTTGTTCCGCATGACGGGAGTACTGCTGTGCCTTGTCGGAACAAAATTCAGCTTAAAAGAAAGAATATTTGCAATACTTGCTTACATTCCTAAAGCGACAGTTCAGGCTGCGATAGGCGGACTTCCGCTTGAAATGGGGCTGGAATGCGGAAATACTGTTCTTACTGTTTCTGTTATAGCTATTTTGCTAACTGCACCGCTTGGAGCGTTTGCTATTGATTTGACTTACAAGCGTCTTCTTAACTGTGATATAGAATCATAACAGACATTACTCATTCATTTTTGTGTACGTTTGGGCTGCGTATGGTAAAAGAGTCAATAAAAACAGAGTTTATTGTTGGCACAATGTATTGCTATGAGTTTAAAAGTGCTTGACAATATGTTCATTTATGCTATAATTATGTTGTGTTTATGTAAAATGTATTATAGGCATGAAATCTGTCAGGGAAGAGGTTTATAATTATATGGAAAAGAAAAAAAAGCGAAATTTCAGCAAGGAAGCAATAAGGGAAAGATTTAACAGAGGTAATATTATCAGCGGAAGTCTTGTCTGCTTGGCTCTTAGCTTTACATTCGCTTTCTTTTCTCCGATTGATATCTTTCTTGCCAGTCAGGTCGATTTTATCGTTGGATATGAAAAAGTTATCTTTCCTATGCTTATTACAGCCATTGTTATATTCTGTGGATTGTTTTCTCTGCTGATTATTTTCCTATTCTTAAAAGAAGAAATATTCACTGTATTTAAAAATCTTTTTCTCGGGATTCTTCTTGCAATGTATACTCAAATGATCTTCTTTAACGGACGTATGAGTTCGCTGACCGGTGATGATTACGCCTATTCCGAAAAGAATTTTTATAATTACGCCAATCTTTTTATTTATATAATGATAATCTTCATTCCAATATTTGTGTGGTATGCAAAAATTGAGTACTCGGAAAACCGTTTTCTGAAAAAAATCACTTCCAAAACGGTTACCTTTCTTTCAGCGGCATTGATCGCGGTTCAGCTGATAGGAACTGTGAGTATGATTTTTTCCTACGGTTTAAAGGGAAATTCGGATAATGATCTTCTGGGAATGCTGTCATTGAAAGAATCAATGAAGCTTTCAGAAGATGAGAATACAGTTGTCTTTTTAACCGATAGGCTTGACAGCTTCTGGATGGACGAAGTTGTTGAAGAATATCCCGAAGTTAAAGACATGTTAAAAGGCTTTACGTTTTATCAGAATAATATCTCTCCTTACACCAATACATTCCCCGCAGTTCCGGAAATGCTGACTTCCTATAAATTTGAGGGACAACTTTGGAGCGACTACCTTTCCGAGGCATGGGGAAGTGATTGTATGCTGAAAAAAATAAAGTCAAGTGGATACCGAGTCAATCTTTTGATCGACGGTATTACAACGTATAACACATTCAGAGATATAAAAGATATTGCGGACAACTACAAGACAATAGAATCCGGATATTCCATAAATTATCTTCATAAATCCGGAATCGTACCTACAATGCTGGATTTTTCCTTGTTGAAGATTTCTCCTTATTTCATAAAAGCGGCAGCAGCACATGAGCACCTTGCAAGTTTTGCAAACGGCTTTTTTGAAATGCATGAAGATATTCCGGAAAGGCTCGATAATACGATCAGTTTTGAAACGGATCGTAAATTCTATGAATTTTTAAAAAAAGAAGGATTAAATACGGATTCCGATGAGAAAACATTCAGTTTTGTTCACCTTAACGGCGCTCACGAAACATCTACCGAAGCTTCCGCGTTAAACCCGTCTTTTTCCCCGGAAGAAAGCCTCACAGATGAAGCAACGACGATAAGAGGTGAACTTGAAATACTGAACGAGTATTTCAGCCAGATGAAAGATCTTGGGATATATGACAGTTCCACTATTATTATCCTTGGAGACCATGGGCGACCTCCATACACCATTCAGGACGGACAGGATCAGCTTGACGACTGCATCGTAACAGGACTGTTAATCAAGGAAGCAAACGCGGAACTTTTACCGCTCAACATCGACTCTTCCGCCGAACTTACAAATGAATATTTTAATGCGAGTATCATGGAATACTGCGGTCTGGATCATAGTCAATACGGCTTATCTTATAATGACGTTATTAAGAATAATGTTCACAGCAAACGTTTGTTCAATGCTTATAACTGGCGAGGCTCGGGAAGTGCTCCGGAACTTGTGTGTCAATATTACATTACCGATAACGCACGGGATTTTCGCAATTGGGAATACGTAAAAATAAAATAAAACTTAAAAGGGAGTTTTTGAAATGATTATTGATATTTTAAATTCAACAAAAATAACAACAGCTTACATCGATCCTGCGTCAACCAGCTATATTATCCAGATAGCTGCAGGAGCTGTTATTGCAATAGGAACATTGATCGGAGTTTACAGAAACAAGATCAAGAGATTTTTCAAGAAAAAATCGGGAACTGAAGAGGAAACTCCTGCGGTTGAACGTCTTGAAAGAAACGGCGAAAATGAGAAAGAAACCGTAACGGCAGCTGATCTTCTTGATGATGATAATTAAGGACTACGATATCTTATTTCTTAACAAGTATCTTAATAAAAATTGTGGGGAAGAGCGTCTGATTTTTGGGTGTGAGAGTGCTTGAAGAACATTCTCAAAGCATGAACAGCCGATCATACATTATCCCTCTGTACTATATCATTTTATGTGAGCTATGATAAAAAACCAGCCTCATCGTCATATACAAGACGATGGGGCTATTTTTATTGCGATTCAATAGTACATTGCAAGATGGAGTTTTATACTATAGCAAACCAAACAAATATCCAGACAAGTTCGACGCCCCGGTAAGCGCATAGCTGCGTTGTCGTCCTCGACATACGC
>CACYDE010000181.1 GCA_902773045.1 uncultured Ruminococcus sp.
TCCGCCTTGCTCTGCACTTACCGGCATCGTCTCCTTTTGTCCGTCTATTTATTTGGATTGCTATAGTATGTGGGAAGTTTGAGTAATTAAATTGTGGATATTGTTTTTGAGTCATCTTTGATAAAGCTGATAGAGAAGCGCATTCATAACAGCCGCCGAAACACTGCTTCCGCCCTTTCGACCGTCCGCAACTATGTATTCAATGCCGCACTCCATAATAAGTTTCTTCGACTGAACGACATTCACGAATCCAACGGGCGCTCCTATCACAAGCGAAGGTTTTATCTTACCGCTTCTGATGTGATCGCAGACCCTGAGCAGCGCAGTCGGAGCATTTCCGATGACAAAAATCGTTTTCCTGTCGTGAAACAATTCTGCCGCTTTATCCATTGAAACGACAGCCCGTGTTGTTCCGTTTTTCCCGGCTCTTTCCGCCACATCATTATCAGACATAAAGCAATGGATCTCACAGCCGAGAAACGAGAGCGCCGGTCTGCTGATACCTGCTTTCGCCATATTTGTATCCGTAATTATAACCGCGCCGCTTTCAAGCGCAGCAAGACCATTTTTGACGGCATTTTCAGAAAACTTAAGATTATGGAGATAATCAAAATCCGCCGTTGTGTGTATCACTCTTTTCACAACAAGCTTTTCCTGCTCCGAAAGTTGAGAGGTATCTCCCAGTTCACTTTCGATTATCTCCATACTTCTTTTTTCGATGTCTTCAGGTCTTATATTTTCAATATTCATAGTTTCACGCGTCTCCGGATCTTCTGTGTTTTTTTGAAATTATAACCGCAATAATAATTACTGCTGCAAGAAACAGCGCCACAGAAGGTATTATAATAACAAGAGCATTTGGATCATGCTTAAATGCGCTTTCGTCAAGTGAATCCGAACGAAAAACAAGGACTCTGTCGTACCACTTTTCTTTTTTAAAACTCCATGCGGCACAGTCCGTTTCGACATTCAAAGCTTCGATCTCTACGGTATAGGTGTACTTTCCTTCGGGATTCTCCTCAAAATAAATGTAACTTTCATCACCCGACATCAAAGCTTCATCGCTCGTTCCCATGAATAATTTTTCATAACCAACTCCGCTCAGAGTCATTATCGCAGTCATTTCGTCACCCTGAACATTAAGCTTACAGTCAATTATTCTGAACATGGAAGAGCTTGAATCGACCTCGATATCATAAACTCCGTCATTCAAATCTTCCGCATAAACAGGAGCTGTCTCTTCACTGCCCTCGGCAAAAGCGGACGGGGAAAAGACGCTGCCGACGATCGTTATAATTACGCATACAAATATAACAATTTTTTTCATAAATTTCTCCGATAACATTACTATTCCTTTTATAAATATCGGGCGCAGACAACAATAATTTCTGCGCCCGGATTTTCTTTCACGGGAAAACATTAACGTTTTCTCATGAAGTTGATGACATTGCCCTTTTCATCAATGAAGATCGGGACTAATAAGGTGACGTTTTCTTCATTTTACTCGCCAAAAGAATTGATCGCGTCGTTAACGTGAGCTACATAAATATTTCTCACATCTTCGATCTCACCGAGTCCTTTGAGAATGCACTCCACCTCAAATCCTTCGCTTTCGAAAACGGATTTCCACGAATCATCATCATCGCCTGCCATATCGTTGTTTGCGTGATCTCCCGCAACTACCATAAGAGGTTCAAGAACAACTTTTGTGTATCCTCCGTCCTTCACGATGTTTACCATATCTTCAAGAGAAGGCGTTGCTTCGACCGTTCCGATGAAGTAGTTATTGTTTCCGGTAGCAGTCAATGATTCCTGAAACTTAGCGTAAGCCTCATTTGCTTCATGCTCCGTTCCGTGACCCATGAAAACGACCGCAGTCGAATCGTTATTATACTCCGAAGTGGCGTCGACTACTGCCTGCGAAAGATCGGAATAGTCCTTGTCGGAAGTGAGAAGCGGTTCGCCGATCGCAAGCTTGTCGAAATTGTCTCTGTAATCTTCAACAACATCAATGAGATCATTATACTCATATCCTCTCATAAGATGAGTCGGCTGAACCACAAGAGTTTTAACGCCGTCGCTGACAAGTCTTTCAAACGCTTCCTCAACGTTATCGATCTCAATGTTATCACGTTCTTTAAGCTTGTCGATAATGATCTGACTGGTGAAAGCACGTCTCACTTCATAATCGGGATAAGCGGCGGCGATACTCTCTTCGATCGCGCCGATAGTCTTTTCACGGCTGTCGTTGTAGCTTGTTCCGAAGCTTACTGTGAGGATAACAGGCTTTGCGCCCGCTTCGTCGTTTGTTTCCTTGATCTCGCTCTCATCGCCGATCGACGCTTCAGATGAAGCAGCGCTTTCATCAGCTGCCGAGGAAACGTCCTGTGATGTTTCCGTTTTGCTGCAGCCTGCAATCATTGCCATAGCAATAACCAGCAGTACCGCAAGTGTGAGTTTGAATGTCTTTTTCATTTTTTTTTCCTTTCATATTAGATATATATATTATTTATTTAAAACGGTATTCAACAGGATCGCTCCGGTTGAAATGCCGCATAAACAACTCATTTGCAATAAGTATTGTACAGCTCATCGGGTATTCCGAAAAGACTGCATATCACATCGTCTTTAAAAATATCTTTTGGTTTTCCCGAACTTACAATTTCTCCGTTTTTCACACACAGTGTATGATCGGATATTATCTTTGCAAGATCAAGCTCGTGCATGGAAAGTATAACAGCTATCCCATCCGACTTTGCAAGCTTTCTGAGTATTTCAAGAAATTTTATTTTATGATATATATCAAGATAAGATGTCGGTTCGTCAAGGATAAGTATCTCCGGTTCCTGACATATTGCTCTCGCAAGCATCACACGCTGTCTTTGACCATCGCTTACCGAATAAAAATCCGTTTCCGAAAGATCTTCTATCTCAACGGTTTTCATTGCGTCTTTCACGGCTTTTCTGTCAGTATCGGAAAGCACACCGAAATACCCCGTATAAGGATATCGTCCCGTTTCAACGACCTCTCTGCATGTCATCATATCCGAATGGATCCGTTGAGTCAGAAGAACCGAAAGTTTTTTCGCTTTTTCTTTCTGATCCATCGAATCAAGCTCCCGGTCATTTAAGAAAACAGCTCCGCCGTGCTTCTTTAAGTGTCCCGACAAGGTTTTAAGGATCGTTGATTTTCCGGATCCGTTGGGACCTATGAGTGTCATGATCTCTCCTGCGTGGACTGTGAAGCATATGTTTTTTATCAGCGGACTTTTGTAACCTACGGAAAGTTCATCCGCACAGATCATGATCTCATTCATTAACGCTCCCCTTCTTTCTTCCCAGCATTATCACTATCACAACGGGCGCTCCGAAAACAGCGGTCACGGTGCTTATGCTGAGTTCCGTCGGGGAAAAAACCGTTCTTGATATCATATCACAAAGCATACAGAATACGCTTCCTCCGAGGAAACATCCCGGGATCAAAACTATTGGTTTTGAAGTTTTAAATGACTGACGGATCAAATGCGGAACGGCGATCCCGACAAACGAAACGGGTCCTGCGAATGCCGTGACGCACGCCGAAAGGAAACCCGAAAGAAGTATCAGAATGATCCTGAGAAGCTTCACATTAACTCCGAGATTCTCAGCGTAGCTTTCACCGAGAGTATAAGCCCCTATCGGCTTAGAAAGCATAAAGACAGCAAAAGATGATGTGAGAGTCACGATCGCTATTGATTGGACATTATCCATAGTCATACCCGAAAAAGTTCCCATTGACCAGTTATGAAGATTGACGATATCCGAATCGTCCGCAAAAGTCACCGCAAAATCGGTCACCGCAGAGCATATATAACCGATCATTACGCCGCAGACAACAAGCATTGACATGTTTTTGACTTTCTGTGAGATAATGAGAACAAATCCCAAAGAGATAAGCGAACCCAAAAAAGCAGCGGATATCATAACAAACGAATTGACGGAAAGAAACCTTCCCGCAGCAAAAATCAAAACAAAAGCGGTAGTAAGCTTTGCGCCCGAGGAAACTCCGAGAACAAACGGTCCCGCGATAGGGTTGTGAAAAAATGTCTGAAGAAGATAACCTGAAAGCGCGAGCGCACCGCCCAGCAGCATCGCCGAAAGAGCACGTGGAATCCTTATTTTCCACAATATTCCCACAGAGATCTCATTAGATGATCTCATCATAATGACGTCGGTGATCTCCCGGGGAGATATATCGGAGCTTCCGATAAAAACATTCATAACAAAGACGATAGCCGTCAGAACAGTCAAAAGCATAAAAACCGAAATGCATCTTATTTTCTTTCTATCCATTTTCTCCACCGCCCTCGAGCTTATATAAAAACTGCGGAGAATTTTCTGTCCATTCGCCTGTAAAAATAAGATTGAAATCCGAAATTACAGAACCAAGCTTCATGGTTTCCTGAAAAAGGTTGTCTTTTGTACACCAGACATTATCCTCTTTTACCGCTTTAAAATCTTCGAGAAGCTTATTTTTTGAAACAAGCTCTTCAACGTCGGAAAGCTCGCCGTCTATCGTGCTGTTGTAAATAATAAAGTCGGCGTCTTTTGCTTTTGAGTAAAACTCTTCCATTTCCATAGTGACAGTCGACATTCCGCTTCCGTTTCCAAGATCATGAAAAACATTCTCCCCGCCGCCGAGTTCGATCATTTTTGTGACGTAATCACCCGATTTCCGCGTGACAGCCTGACCTGCGCTGTTGATGTAGAAAAATACTGCGGTTTTCCCCGTGCTTTCTCCCGTATCAATATTTTCAAGCTTTAAAGACTGTTCCTTGAAAAGAGATTCCGCTTTATCAGATCTTCCGAGAATTTCACCGTAGACCTTTATCCATTCGCTTCTTCCGAGGGGATGGGATTCATAGCTCGAATAATCAACAAAAACAGTTATTCCCAATTCTTCAAGCTTTTCTTTAACGTCAGGCGAATGTTCGATCATGGTGGACTGAACCGAAAATTTACATCCACTGGAAAGGAGCATTTCATAGTCGGGTTCGCGGTACTTCCCCGCATAAACGATATCGCCGCTCTCCATAGCGTTTTTAGCAAAATCTATGTACCAGTCGTCAGCTTTTGTTCCGGAAAAACCAATGACGCTTCCGCAGCCGAGAGAGTCAAAAAGCCCCATGGAAGATGTTGCGGCAAGATAAATATTACTCACGGGAGTTTGGATAACTTTCATGTTGTCATCAATATTTTCAGGGATCTTTCCTCCCTCCGGAACAACAAGGTAACTCACCCCTTCCGCTGTATATATTACCGAATAACCATCATTATATCTGTCTATGGCAAAACATTCCGCGTATTCGAGAGATACTCTTTCGGAAAATTCAAGACCTTCAATATTTTTGTGGTCATCGGGGATCGCCGTTCTCTCGCCGCAGCCGCATAAAATCACCGCCACAGCAAAAAGTGTTAAAAAAAACAAACCGTTAATTTTTTTCATTTTTCTTCTTCTTTCCGAAAACCACAGCAAAAACGACTGCTGCCGCAAGCGCTGCGCCAACAATAAAAACAGCCGCTGCCGAATTTTCTTTTGCATAACTCACAGCCGTTGACGAGTCAAAATAAAGCGTGTAATCTATAGTATGCGGCTCACTCATCGCCACGGTTTCCGCAGCTATCTCAATGTCGCTGTCAAGAGTGGGAACTTCGATAAGGAAAGTTGAATTCCCGTTTTCGTTAACAGGATAGTAATCCTTTCCGCCAACGCTCATATAGTCGTAGTTGGAACTGCTCCATTCAATTTTCGCGCTCACCTCTCCGTTTTCAACGGTTATCTCGGTCGGCGATTTGACGGAAGCGCGTCCGCTTCCTCCGTTTAACGTTACGTCTATATCGTAAACTCCGTCCGTTAACAAATATTACACCCCCGTAATAAAAAAAGCCTTTACGATCGTAAAGGCGTACAACAACAAAACGGTCTGCGGTTTAAACAAAAACCGTATCCGCTGTTTTCGTACTGCCAATTACTCGTGACATGGAAGCTATACCGATAACTTCCCGTACCGTCTTCAGGCAGGTCTCCCGACTTGAGTATCATCACACGAAAAAGCCTTCCCGATCTCTCAGTGGCACATTTTTCCGCATTCCTCTTTCACGGTGACGAGTTCGTACAGGATTTTCACCCGTTTCCCTTTTCACCGGATCATTTTCACGAAAAGAAAATATCCGACACCCGACGACGTTATTCAATTTTATATTATAAACTATATCACATTTTCTTGGAATAATCAACCTTTTTTATAAATCATCACAGCACTGTCCGCAGTTTACTGCTCGATTTATGGCAAAACAGAATTCACACAAAAAACTTACAAATTCTTTAATATTTTGTTTTATTTACAAAAAGTATTGACTTCAAATAAATTTTTGGGTTATAATTTATATACATATACTTATATCGTTTAAAAGATAAAGTTATGAGGAACAATTAAAGAATCCTCCGGAAATTATTTTCACAAATTTTTTCACGGATTGACCTTCATTGATGTTGGAAATACAAACACAGACTATTATTCAAATAATGGAATACTCTGCAAGTCAGTTTATGATCCGGAGAACGATGAATATACGAGTGTACTTGTTCGTTATCCGCTGAATTATAATACAAACAATCTGTATCCTTATTACAATTATCCCTTTGAAGGTTATCAAATTGATCTTTGGGATTTCGATGTGATCGGTAATGACGCATTCACGGGTATAGATCCCGATGAGTTCACTTTGGCAGCTGTATTCGGTAAAAAGACAATGATGCTGTATAATAAAACTTGACACAATCCAGACAACCGAAGTATAGTAAAATAAAAAGGAGCGTGTCAAAAATGGGAACAGGA
>CACYDE010000182.1 GCA_902773045.1 uncultured Ruminococcus sp.
ACAGCTTTTCGCTGTCGATCCATACTTCTGATTTGTTGTAAAAAATCTTGTGTTTATCGAGAATTTTCTCGATTTTAGCTTCCGTTTCGATATCCTTTTTATCGGTATATACCTCGATGTGAACATCATAAATTCGATGATACACGCCGCCGTCAGCTGAGAAGAATTCGCTGCTCGGTGTGAGATAACAAATAAACGGTGGATTGGGTGACTCACCATCTGCAAAATGATCGTATGCAAAAGGCAGTTCTGTTTCCTGTAAAATAGATACAATTTTATCCATTACGCATTCCCCTTTCTATCTCTCTTTCAAGCGTTTCGATTCCCTTTTCTTCCGCAGGTGCGATGTGTTGATATGCCTTAGTCCTGCCGCCGTTTCGCAAAGCGTGACCGAATTCCAAAAGATGCGTCAACTGATATTTGTTCTTGGAATGTACGACAAGCTCCAAAGTGTGAGAGCTTTCACGCACCTTTTTCGTTGACCAGCTTTTAGCGTAATCGCCTGTACGTTTCGGAGCATTTTCCTGAATGTCTTTTCGCACAGCATTTGCCGATTTACGGACGGCTTTCTTCACGGTCATCGTTGAAACATCAGCGTATTCTTCAAGCCCTCGCATTACTTCTCTTGCAAGATCGTCAATTTTAATGCTCATGTTACCGCCTCGCTTTCCTGCATTTGAATTTAACTGCCTTTTTCTTGTAGCTGAAATGGTCGATAGCAAGAATATCGTAAAACTCGTCATTAAAGATTATTCTGTACTCCGATGATTTGATTGCAGATACCTTCTGACAATATCTCACCGTAAAACACAGTTCTGCATTTTCGACTGTCTGACCGACAACAGCTTCTTCGTTACCGCCCTCGCCGCTTATGGTTGCATAACAGGTGTAATAGTCATTCCAAGAATTAGTGTGGTTGCCGATCTTGTCAACAACCACACCGATTTTTTGGAATATGATTTTTTGATTCAATGCGGAGATATGCACTAAAATCCCTCCGTTCTGTAGTTTGCAAGAAAAGCTCGGAGCGTGAGTTTCAGTTCGTTATAATCGGCTTCTTCACGCTTTTCGTAGAGATAAGCAACAGCGAACATCACGGCGATTTTGTAACGCTTTTTCTCCGCAGTAAAATCCGCCCTATCGTCAATGCGTAAAATCTCCATACAGAGATTTTCGGCTGTATCGATAAGGCGGAGTATCAGCGTGTTGTCATCATCGTAGTCAACACGGAGATAGTTTTTCATTTCTTTGATGGTTACAATCAAGCGCATCACCTCTATTTTTGGGCATTTTGGGCATAAAAATAGAGCCATATTGCTATGACTCCGGTTGGTATGTTAATAATATAAATCAAGACTTATATCACTACAAGCTGAAAATTAGCGTGTCAGCATATTCACGGCTTCATCCTCTGTGGCAACAAAGAAAACATCTTTTCCATTGTTACTCTCATAGATGAAATCTTTCAGCGGCTTGCTGGTGTAATATGAGTAGTCTCCGTAAATGGCGATGCGTCCGCCGTAATTGATATACTTCTGCAAAATCTCTCCGGCAAGCCCACTACTAAGGATAAAGAACTCCTCTACAATTAATTTCTTGTTAATCACGATATTCTTTGTTCCAATATCATATTTTGCGCTCATCAGTACATCCAGTGCCGACTGTACATCTGTAATCACCGGCTCATTTGCCACTACAACAGCGCAAATAATACCGTTTTTCTCTATCTGCTTAAATTTCATAATGACTTCTCCATAAATTCCGATTTGTATAAATGATTATATCATACAAAAACGCAGAATTCAAGAGAATATATCGGTTAATTTATTTCATCTTCAGCACCTTAACAGCTTCGGGCAGGATCAGCTTGCCGTCAAGTCTCTTCGTTGCAAGGAAACCTACCTGACCCTTTGTAGCGTAAAGCTCGTTAAGTCGCTTGAAGGATATTCCTTCACGGTCGCCGATCCAATAGTACGAAAGGTCGCCAAACGCGATAGCCTTTGCTCCTGCTTTTGCGTTAGGTACGGCAGTCGATGTGTAAACCTTTCTGCCGAGAATGGTGTCTGTATCGTTCGTCTTGATACCCGGCTCCCAGATGTACTGACCGTTGCCGTCTTTGAGTTTTCTCAGAATATTGACGGTCGAATCGTTCATTATCCACACGGCTCTCTTGCGGTAAGGAGCACGAAGCGAATAATACAGGTCAATAAGTTCATTTGTGTTTATAGTCGTTGCTGCCGCAGCAGTCAGACCGATTTCAGCACCATCTTTATCATTAAGAATTCCTGTCGGCTTGCCCGTGCCGTTGCCGGTGAGAAATGCTTCTTCCTCTGCATCACCCATCTTACGAGCGAACTCTGTGGAGATGTAACTTTCAAGGTCGAAAGCCGAATCATTCAGAAGTTCTTCCGAAATTCTGATGAGCGCCGTGAGCTTATGTGCGCCGATCATCTTCTGCGTGAATGTATCTGATGTTTCGGGAATCTCCTGTTCCTCTGCTACCCATGTCGCCTTTGTGCGGCTGCCGGCTATCGGAATAGCGTGTGTGCCGCTTGAAGTTGTGAACGTATGGCAAAGCTGACGCATAATTACTTCGTCGTGAAGTGCCTGAATAAGCGTATGTTCGTATGTATCAGGCACAAGGTAACCGCCATCACTATCAACGCCTTCACGCAGAGCGTTTCTGACTTCGTAGCTTGTCTCATTGCGCAGGCTCTTCCAAAATGCCGTCTTGTATTCGTCAGAAGCTCTACCGAACTTTTCGGGCGTAACGGCAGTAGGTGTATTTCTGATGGGATCGGAAGTCGGCTTCCTCATCTCACGCTCGAAGCTCTCAAATCGCTCCTGACGCTCGATCTCATGTCCGAGATCTACTATCTCCTGCTCCATTCGCTCATAAGTCTGTGTGTCCTCTGCGGAAAGAATACCGCTTGTACTGCGGTGCGTATCGAGAAATTCCTTCGCCTTGTTCCATACATCGGCTCTTTGCTGTCTCATTTCGTTAATTGTTCTCATAAACTGTACCTCCGTTATTTCAATAAATTTAGTCTTGTTTGCAAGTCGGAAATTTTCGTGCCTACGTTGTTTTTCTTTGCAAGCTGATTTATCAGCCTGTTTGATACATCACGCTGACTGAATTCAAATGAATTCGAATCAGCTGTGTTATCATCTGTGAACATGATGGAATCAGCGAAACCAAGCTCCACAGCTTTCTTCGCCGATAGCCAAGTCTCGCAGTCCATAAGGTGTGAGATTTTCGCTCTCGACAAGCCTGTTTTGAGCTCGTATGCATTAATTATCGACTCTTTAACTTCATCGAGCATTTCGATAGCTTTCTTCATATCATCTGTGTTTCCGGCAGCAACCGTCAGCGGATTATGCACCATCAGCATTCCCATAGGTGAGATAAGCACTTCGTCCCCTGCCATAGCAACGACCGAGGCAGCACTCGCAACAAGGCTGTCGATTTTGACGGTAACTTTTCCGTTGTAATCCTTCAGCATATTGTAAATCTGTG
>CACYDE010000183.1 GCA_902773045.1 uncultured Ruminococcus sp.
CAGAATAAGTACGGCAAAGAGGTTGTCAGAGAACTTTTCGTTGTTGAAAGCGAAGACGACACCGCTCTGTTCGGAACGGAAGCAGACGCTAACGCATGGCTCGCGACGGAAGGCGAAGACGCACTTGCCGGCGACTATGTTACTGTCAACGTTAAATCAAACCAGCAGAAGGTCAACGAGCCTATTGCTACATCACTCACGTACAAATCTATTTACGTTGAAGAAACCGCTCCCGCAACTCCTGCGGGCGGCGAACCGACCGAGCCGACGGCAGCTTCGAACGAGGAGCTCGAAGTCGTTAAGCTTGCGGCTGCTGATGTCGAGCCGAGCGGAGATGTTATCGAATATGCAATCATCGGATTCCCGAACAACTGGGGACGTCCGGAAGATGCTGACGACACATTCGCGAACAGCTACGAGTACATTAACGACTCGGATATTATGACTTTGTCCGCAGGTTCGACTTACAGCATAACATACAAGGATATGGAGCCCGGTGAATACAGATTCAAGGTTATCCAGATGCTCTCTCACAGCGGTAAGATACAAGATGACTATGACGGCTGGAAGAAGTCGTACGGAAACGGCGACGCCGACTGGGTGATCAATGTCAACACCGGCAGCTCAAACAATGATATCGTGATAGAGTTCACAAGAACCGGAACGGGCGGTTACATTTCCAAGGGTGAAGCCGTTGATCTCGACGGAGGAGACCCCGACCCGACTCCGAGCTCATCTTACGTTATAGCAGGATGGATGAACGGCTTCGGAACATCACAGAACGGAACCGTTATGACGACTGTTAACGATTATGCTTACACGGACGATCTGGAGCAGGACGGAGACGTTTATGTCTACGATTCGAGCAAGCATTTCGACGGAACTCTGAAGAGCGGCGTTACTTATAAATTCAAGATCCTCAGAAAGCTTATGTCTTCCGGTTCGATCCCGGACAACCACGGCTGGGACAGCGGCAATGCATGGGGCGGCTCGGGAGATTACACCGATTCTCACGGAAACTTTGTTTTCCGCAAGGAAAATGACGCCGACGGAAATGAGATTTCTTACACAGTTAAGATCATCTTTAACCCCAGCGTTCCGAGCATTGATATCGAATACACAACGATCGGTTCATCGGCTGACGCTACATATTATCTTGTCGGCGACGTTACTTCTTCCGGTTCGATGAACTGGGACAATCAGTATGAAACAGCCGAAAAGTTCCCGATGAATTTGACGGAATCGGCTGACGGCCTTCCGGTTTATTCGATCACTCTTGACAGAATCTTCGAAGTTGGTCCTACCTACAAGTTCAAGGTCGTAAGTTCACTGTCGAAACTCGAAGAACCGGATGCGGAAGGAAGAACCATCAACTACGAGTACTCATGGGGTGCTCCGGACGGTGACATGAAAACTCAAGGCTCGGATAAAGCGCCTTTTGAGATCACTCCGGGCAAGAGGTGCAAAGTAACCATCAAGTTTACTTACAACAAAGAATCTTCAAGTATTGTTGCTATTACAAAGGATTTCAGCGATGAAGTCATCGGTAACACCTCGGTTGGTTTCTACAACAATTCTTTGACAAACATCAACAACACTTCCGAAAAGACAGTCTTCACTCCGTGGTCTCAGGTCTTCGTTACATTTGAAGCTGAAGACAACTTCGGATGTGTTGAAATTGAAAACAAGGGTACCAGTCAGTTCATCGGAAAGGTTCCCGAAAATACTAAATATATATACTTCAGTAATATGAATCCTATCGAACATCACGGAGAACCGGGCTACGAGAGAACCGTGTATATTCCTGCGGCAAGCTTCAAGGGAGTAACGAACGCGATGTTCTTCCCGAAGAGCTCTACGACGGACGATGAAGGCGTTCTTTGGGATGTCGGCGATCCGGAAATGTATCGTCTTTGGACTATGAAGACGACCACAAAAACAGGAACAGTCGATATGGTATATTCGAATTATAACAAGAGCGGCGGTTATTCTTCCACAAAGAATAACTATTATGACGCTCCTATCGTAAAGGTTCTTAATTCGCTTAATCCCGATGCCGGCTACGATCCCGACGGCGGCGGACAGAAGTGGGCTTATTCGGCTTATCCTTATGAGGATTATAACGGAGCCAGATTCAAAGACAACGTAAGAACGGTTAAGTTCGAAGGCGAAACATATTATTATACAAACCACAGCAAATGGGGCTATTCGTATCTCATTATCGAAGATACGACGGGAAACAAAAAAGGCTATCTCCTTGAAAGTCACCTCGCTTTGATGTCCGGCATGGAGAACATCAGCGCAAGCCCGATGAACAACCGCGGCGGCGGCGTTTTCACATCGGATTATAATTATTACAACGGTGAGGAGTCCAAGTTCAACTACGCAGGATATACTCCGAACTGGTATACCGTTAAGATCCCTGCGTCCTCCGAAGTTTACATCGAGAAAATTACGGGCGTAACAGGATCGGGCGATTTCTTCACCAACGGAACAAGCGATTTCTTCACTCCGGCTAAAGCCTCCGATTATTACAATCAGCCTATCTATATCTACGGTGACGGCGACGACAAGGAATGCTACACCTATGATATTGATACAGGAAACGTTGATACAAACAAAAACGATGAAGCTACTGTCTACTTTGAGAAGCCGAGCGATTGGGGCGAAACATGGATACACGCTTACAACGCTATCGGCGACGCAGTGGACAAAAAGATGGAAACCGACAATGATAATGCGGAGCATTATCTCAAGTATACTTTCCCGTCAGGTGACTATTGCTTCTTCGTTATCTACGATCATTCCGACAGCGCTAACTATAAGACGGCAACAAATGTAACCAAGGTTCATTACTTCACAGGCGTTGAGGAAGACCGCGCATATCAGATCCTCATCAGAGGAACCGATACGAACATGAGCTTCTATCTCCCGCCGAGAACTGCTGCATTGAACGCTTACTTGGATCTTGACGCGGCTTATGCTGCAACGCTCGTCCCGAAGGGATATGAATATAATGCTAAGCTGAACAGCTATAATCCTATCGGCGGCAATTACGAGATGGGAACGCTCAAAGGACAGGTTGACGCTGCAAAGACTTACGCAACCGGAAGCGGTCCGTGGTCTTCGGACGGCGTAGCTGATTACACCGAATTGGCAACCGCAGCTATGGAGTTCAGCCAGGCCATCTCGGACGCAAGAATCTACATTTCCGACTCCGTTCCGGATTCCGTAAAAGAGGCAGCAACTGATGAACACTACACATCCGCTAACCTCTATAAAGAAGGTTCGTATCGTGACGATATAGTTACATATGAAACAAGATGGGTCGACGCGCTCAAGACTGTTTATAACAATGCTTTAAGCTTGTACGGAGCAAGTAATGACGCTCAGAAGAATCCTCAGAATTACTACGATAAGGCTGCTGCTATCTACGATTGGATCAACAAGCCGGAAGTAATTCCGAATGAGAATGCCGTTCAGATCATCGTAAACGATCAGAAGGGTAAAGACGCCGCAGGAAATCCCTCGGGACTCTGGGGCAAGAGCAACATTCACATCTACAACCTCGAAGGTTCAACATGGCATGAGGTCGGCTATGATCTCTATGACACAACTCAGAGTGCGAAAGGCTTCTATGCTTATCTCTTTAAGCTTGATGAGACTCAGCCGAGATACGCGATCGGTAAGACAGCTCCGACGTCCGCAAGCGACGGTGAGGAACTTTCCAAGGGTGCGCGCTACACCTTCCAGACGGCAACCGGCGAGCTGAAGATCGACACCTCGGTCTACACCGTCAACTGTTCCTTCAACGAGATCACGAAGGACGGAACTAACAACGCATACGGTCAGTACAGATCACTGAAGAAAGGCGAACCGTTCGTTGTCAACTTCAAGAATGATACTACCGTAGACGGCGGATCTTCCGACACCAAGTACACTATCTATGCAGGTTCGTACACGATCTCCGCAAGAAATTACAATAACTTCACGACCGACGTCAAGAAGAACAGTGCGGATTGGACAGGTATCAACCTCTTCACACCCGAAGCAAAGTCATTCTTCACAACTCCTTCGAGATACGGTATGACAGCAGCAACAAGTTATTCGCCTACATGGCCTGCTGCTGATGTAGTAATTAATACAGACGGAAATCTCGATGTAATGTGCGAGACGATCAGTTCCGGAACAGGAACCGCAGAACTCAAAGCCGCAGACAACAATTCCGCTTCGTTCCGCTATGACGGACGTGCAGGTCAGGATACGCTTGTTTTGAACAGAAGCATAGTTCTTGAAGGCGGCGTTGTTCATGTTGCTGTAAACAACATCAAAATGAATGCAGGAACGGAGTTCACTCTTAAGGGCAAGACTATCGTGTTCCATACGGATACAACGCTTGTACTGCCGTCCGGTAAGACTGAAACAGTTCCTCACGGTACTTACGTATTTAATGAATCAGACGAATCGACTTATCATGCAGAGATCAATCTCAGCACGACAGGCACCGATGATGATTGGATGAATCATTTCGTTCTCGTCGATGAAGTTTCTTCAAGCCTGAGAGGAGGAAATTACGTTGTTAACAACTAAATTCTTGCTTTCAAAAGCAAAAAGTAAAAAAGGTTTCACCTTGGTTGAAGCTCTGTGCGCGTGTTTTGTTCTCGCAATTGTTTTTGTCGGAGTTCTGAACGCAGTAGCTTTTTCAAAACAGATGGTTCTTACGGACACTGCTCGTGAAAGAGCTTCCGATAAGGCGCAGCTCATTGCTGACGAGGTTTTCTCGGCAGCAACGGGCTACCCCGTGACAGACCCCGTTTCGGATCTTGTCACAAAACTCGTAAACATCGTTAACAATAATTCCGATCCGCAGACCGACCCTATCGGCAAGGTCGCTTTTAAGAGCAAGTCCGAAGGATTCACAGCATTGGATCATATGACTGCTGCTCAGCCTCAGATCGAGTGCATTATCGATCCGATCACGACTGCTGCGGATGAAGCAAAAGCCGACGGAACAGTCAGCCGTCAGGAGGTCGTCGAACTTGGCTGGGACATTAAGGTTCGTGTTTACTACAAGGAAATTCAGGACAGTGATAAGTATCTTTGCGTAGATGTTTCTGCATTCGCACCGTCTACTTATATTCCGGACTAATTCACTATGGTTGAATTGGAACAATATATTTAGAAAGGGTGAAAACAATATGAATTTAAAGGGTCTATTGAAAAAATACAGAAATAACAGCAGAAAAGGTTATACTCTTGTTGAATTGATGGCTGTTGTCGCAATTGTTGCGATTTTGTCCGGCGCATCTCTGAGCATTTTCGTTGCTGTGGGTCAGTCGACCCGTGATTTGGGAAATACGGCTGCCGAACAGTATTCGACGGCTCAGGCTGAGCGATTCCTGCGTAATGAGTTCCAGGTCGCTTCGAACGTTGATGTTCTTGATTTGACGACTTCGGGTTCGTCAAAAGTCCCGAATTTTGCGGGCGCATCACCTTACGGTTCGACTTATGCCGTTCAGGAAGACGATGAATTCCTTTATTTCAATGACGGAAGATTGTATTTCATGAAGGCTGATGAGTCAAAAACATTTAAGAATGTTTTGACGATCGATGATGTCGAAGAAGTGACGATCGACATTTATCCGATAGACTATGCAAAAGCCGAAGCAGGCGGAGCGTCAGCGAAGGATCTTCAGCTGAAGATGGTTTACAACATTAAGACAACGGAATTTGTTTACAGCAGCGGCATTATTCTTGGAAATACAAAGACAGGCCGCGGCAAGAACATGGCGTGGGCTGATTCCACAAACTACATGGCAAATTTAAACTGGAAGAGCGGAAGCAGTGACAACACTTCTTGTATTTTCTTCCACAGTGAGACAACCAGACAGGAAGATCCTACACCGCCGTGATAACAGTTATTTAAAAGAACAAATGAAGTCCCTCTTCGATGAGAAGGGGGACTTTATGTTTTTTTTCGAAATTGTTACATGAAAAGATCCGTTGGGACAGTATGTTTATACTTTCGGTTTTGAAAATTATTCGTTTGCGGAAGGTCACAGAACCGAACCGATAACCGAGATCGCAGAATCGCGGTGGAGCAGTGTGAAATTTTCTTCGATATGACTTGCGGCAAGAGAGCCGCAGGCGGCTGCTGTTCCGTATTCGGAAAGAATGATCCTGAAACTATCGGGGAGCTTCCGGATAGATCGGAAAAGAAGAAAATATTTTCCTCCGTTTGAATAAAGGCTGCAGCGAAATTCGGAATTATCTTTCCGATGAAGTTCTTTGAGCGCGTCAAGGACAGCGTCGGCAGAATCGAAAGATGCCAGGAAATATGAATGGTTTTTCTTTATTTTATAAATTTTTCGTTTCTTGTTTTTTATCGTGGCAAGAAGAAAACAGCCCCCTTCATAAGGAAGCAGTTCTACAGAGATAGTTTTGTCTCTGAGCGGAATCCCTGTCTTGACCGCAGCAAGACCGAGGATCTGTTTAAAAAGACGTTTGGTCTTTTTTTTCTCAAAATCAATGCTTTTCGGGGTAAGCTCAAAAACGCTGAGATCTTCGTTTTCAAGCGTGATGAGCAGTCGTGTTCTGTCTAATTGTTCAATGAACATAGAAGTTCCCTCCATGACCGAAAGAAGAGGATCACTCAGCTTTCGTTGTGTTGCTGTTTACTTATATTATAATATTACAACATGCGCTTTTATGATATCAATGTAATATTGTTGGAATCCATAATAAGGAAAAAAACAGCTTTATAAGCCACTGCGTACCCTCACGGTTTTGCCATTTTTTAGGGAAAATAATGTAAGAAATTTTATGAGTAGTATTGTTTGATATGTTAAGAAAATAAAAAATTACAAAATAATTTTAATAAATTTCAATAAACTATTGAAAAATGCTTTTCTACGTGATAAAATAAACGTAGGAGTCGAAGTGGATTTTATTCGGCAAAACTAAAAAAAGGAGATCATTATTATGAAAAATTTAAAGAAGGGTATTGCCCTTGCTATGGCAGCTTCTCTCTCTGTTTGCGCTTTTGCAGGTTGTCAGAGCGGCGGCGAAACATCCGGCACAGCAACAGAAAGTACAGGCGGCGAATCAACTGCTGCATCTCAGGCTGACACCGGCAGCGCCGAGGGCGGAAAGGTTTATTACCTCAACTTTAAGCCTGAGCAGGCTGATCAGTGGGTTGAGCTTGCAAAGACTTACACAGAGCAGACAGGCGTAGAGGTAAAGGTCGATACAGCAGCTTCGGGAACATACGAGGCTACTCTCAAAGCTGAAATGGCTAAGGAGAACGCCCCGACACTCTTCCAGGTCAACGGACCGGTTGAGCTTGCTTCATGGAAAGATTACTGCTATAATCTCAAGGACACTTCCCTTTACACAAATCTTAAGAGTGATGACTTTGCTCTCATCGACGGCGAGGATGTTAAGGGTGTTGCTTACGTAATCGAGACTTACGGAATTATTTACAACAAGACTCTTCTCAATAAGTATTTTGAGACTGACGGCGCGGTTGTTTCTTCTGTTGACGAGATCAACAATTTTGACACATTCAAGTCGGTTGTAGAGGACATTCAGGCTAAGAAGGACGATCTCGGAATTCAGGGTGCGTTCACATCTTCGGGTATGGATTCAAGCTCTGACTGGAGATTTAAGACTCACCTCGCTAACCTCCCGATCTACTATGAGTATAAGGCTGACAACATTAAGTCAACAAGCGCTATCAAGGGTACATACCTTGACAACTACAAGGCTATCTGGGATCTTTACATCCACAATGCAACATGCGAGCCGACAATGATTTCCGGTAAGACCGGTGAAGACGCTGCTTCAGAGTTCGCTCTCGGCGAGGCTATCTTCTATCAGAACGGAACATGGGCTTACGGTGACTGCATCAACAACGGTATGTCCGATGAAGATCTTGGAATGCTCCCGATCTATATCGGCGGTGAAGGCGAAGAGAACCAGGGTCTCTGCACAGGTTCCGAGAACTACTGGTGCGTTAACAGCAAGGCTTCCGAAGCTGATATCCAGGCAACACTTAAGTTCCTTGACTGGGTAATCACAAGCGATGAAGGCAGAGATATGCTCGCAAATCAGATGGGCTTTGTAACTCCGTTCACAACATTCGATGACGGCTATCAGGCTGACAACGCTCTTATCAAGGCTGCCAATGAGTACATCGCAGCAGGCAAGACAGCTGTTTCGTGGAACTTCTCTACGATCCCGAGTGAGAAGTGGAAGGACAACGTAGGCGCTGCGCTTCTTGACTATGCTCAGGGAACAGGCGACTGGTCTGCTGTTCAGACTGCATTCGTTGACGGTTGGGCTACAGAGTACGCTGCTGCAAATGCAGGAACAGAGTCACCCGACGCTTGATCATTTACGAAATCTATAAATAGTTACTAAAACAGAGAGTGGACGGAACTGCTCCGTTCACTCTCTGCGATTATACTTAAAAAGAAAAATATTTAGAATTTTATTTTCTTTAAAGCAGTGGCTTTTTGTCGAAAAAGTGGTTTTTCACTGCGAGGTCTTTTCGGCGGTTCTGAGATTTTCAGACCGTGGGCGTTTCGTTGATTCGGAGGGAATGGTTATGGAAAGCATAGATGAACTTGTGGTTTACAGGGATGTCAGAAACGATGAGGTCGTCAGGAATATCGTTGAGGTTATGACTCAGTCGGTTTCGTTCAGCGATCCTGATGTTCTTGAATCCTGCAAAGAGAAAATATTTTCTGCTTTTCACCGCCTGATCGAATGCGCAGGGATCTATGGCTTTGAAAAAAATCTTTGGCAGAATTATCTGACGCTTTCCTTGGTGAATAACGAAAATGTTTTCACGACAGCCTGCGAGATCCGAGGGATCGAAAACGGGACTCTTCTGGGGCTTGCGATGCATGATTTTTTGATCTTCAGAGAGATGTTTTCTTACGATTTCCGGAAGCTTTCAAAGGCTGCGGATCGCTCGCTTTCCGAGATGATAATGAACTACAAACGAGTCGATGATTCGGGAAAGGCTTTCAACAAACGTATAAGAAATTGTATCTGTGAACTGAGCTGCAAACTGGATAAGAGCAAGAGTATAGGCGAATTCGCTAAACATATTATTGATTTTTACAAGCGGTTCGGCGTAGGAAAGCTCGGACTTCACAAAGCTTTCAGAGTAGCTCACGGAGAGTCGGGCGCCATGATAGTTCCGATCACGAATATCACTCACGTGAATCTCGACGATCTTGTCGGATATGAATCGGCGAAGGAAAAGCTGACAGAAAACACCGAAGCGTTCCTCAACGGAAAAAAGGCGAACAACTGCCTTCTTTTCGGAGACGCGGGAACGGGAAAATCCTCAAGCATAAAAGCCATTCTTAATAAGTACTATGAACAGGGACTCAGGATCATCGAGATCTACAAACACCAGTTCCAAGATCTGAACGATGTTATTGCGCAGATAAAAAATCGTAATTATAAATTTATTATTTATATGGACGATCTGTCGTTTGAAGAATTTGAGGTTGAATATAAATACCTCAAAGCGGTCATTGAGGGCGGGCTTGAAAAGAAGCCCGAAAACGTTCTGATCTATGCGACTTCGAACCGCCGTCACCTTATCAAAGAGGAGTTTTCCGACCGTGAGGGCTGGACGGGAGATGTTCACAAAACCGACACGGTTCAGGAGAAGCTTTCGCTTGCGGCGAGGTTTGGAGTTACGATCTATTTCGGTTCTCCCGAGAAAAAGCAGTTTGAGGACATCGTTAAAGTTCTGGCGGAGAGAAACGGGATCGGAATGGATGAAAAAGAGCTTCTTCTTGAAGCGAACCGATGGGAACTCAACCACGGAGGACGTTCGGGAAGGACGGCTCAGCAATTCATAGACTATCTTTTGGGAAAACAGTGACCTTTCGGTGAAAAGTTACTTTTTCGAAAAAAGCCCTGCTTTTGAGAAGATATTGTTTTATCCTTATCGTCGTAAAATCGACGAAAAATATATTTTGGCTCTAACATGGCTAACAAGAAGGGAAGATCTAAGTGAATAAAAAAGTATTAAGACCATATTTTCCGCTTTTTGCATTGCCGACATTCATAGCATTTATCATAGGTTTTATTGTACCCTTCGGTTTGGGTATTTATCTGTCGTTCTGTAAGTTTACTACCGTAAATGACGCGAAGTGGGTAGGATTTCAGAATTTTAAAGATATGTTCAAAGACCCTGAATTTATACATGCATTATGGTATACGGCATTGTTTGCGGCTGTTTCGGTTGTAACGATTAACATATTCGGTTTCGCGATCGCAATGTTGCTTACAAAGGGCATCAGAGGAACAAACTTGTTCAGAACGGTATTTTTCATGCCGAACCTCATCGGCGGTATCGTTCTCGGTTATATTTGGCAGCTTATTATAAACGGTGTGCTTGCAAAGTTCGGCTATACGCTTACTTACAGTGAATGGTACGGCTTCTGGGGAATGGTCATTCTTATGAACTGGCAGCAGATCGGTTATGTTATGATAATTTATATCGCAGGCATTCAGAACGTTCCGGGTGAGCTTCTGGAAGCTGCGCGAATTGACGGCGCAACGAACGGTCAGGTTCTCAGAAAAGTAATCCTTCCGATGGTTATGCCCTCGATCACTATCTGTACATTCATTACTCTTACAAACTCATTCAAACTTTACGACCAGAACCTTGCTCTTACCAACGGTCTTCCGTCTAACAGGTCGGAGCTTCTTGCACTCAATATCTACAACACTTTCTACGGACGAACAGGTTATGAGGGTATAGGACAGGCGAAAGCTGTTGTATTCTTCCTTATAGTCGGTGTGATAGCCGTTACTCAGCTTATCCTTACTCACAGGAAGGAGGTACAGCAGTAATGTCACGTATTCATACTCCCGATACGATTCAAAAAGGCGAGGCTCTGCCTCCGGAAATAGAAGCCCTTGTCAAAGCCAGCAGAAAGAGAAAGGGCGACACAAGCAGCGCGAGAAAAACACCTTACGCTTTCCTTTGGACGATCTTCCTCAGCTTGATCTCGGTGATCTATATTATACCGATACTTTTGGTTGTTCTTAACTCGTTCAAGAAAAAGATCTGGATCAGCAAAGCTCCGTTTTCTCTCCCCTCGGCGGAAACGTTCGTCGGAATGGAAAACTACTCAAAAGGCATCGAGAAGATCGGTTTTATCTCCGCATTCGGAAACTCGGTTGTGATAACTGTCGGATCGGTTGCTGCGATAATTCTCTGCACCTCAATGTGCGGATGGTATATTACGCGCGTCAACAGCTTTTTGACGAAGTGTCTTTATTACCTTTGCGTATTCTCCATGATCGTTCCTTTCCAGATGGTAATGTTTACGCTCGCAAAAACCTCGGACAGACTGAAACTCGGAAACCCGATCGGAATCATTGTTGTTTACCTTGGATTCGGCGCGGGACTCGCGGTGTTCATGTTCTGCGGTTTTGCGAAATCAATACCCATTGAAATTGAAGAAGCGGCGATGATCGACGGCTGTAACCCCGTTCAGACGTATTTCCAGGTGGTAATGCCGATCCTTAAACCGACATGTATCTCGGTTGCGATCCTTGAAGCAATGTGGATCTGGAACGATTATCTTCTCCCGTCGCTCGTACTCGACAAGACTAAATATAAAACTATCCCGATCGCTATTCAGTACCTCAAAGGCGGATATGGTTCCGTTGATATGGGCGCTATGATGGCAATGCTGGTTCTTGCGATAGTTCCGATAATTATCTTCTATCTGATTTGTCAGAAGTATATTATCGAAGGTGTTGTATCCGGTGCCGTAAAGGGATAATATAAAATTTATAATACTTTGAACTCAAAACAGTCTCTTTTTTAAGAGGCTGTTTTTTCTTCTTGAACCCGGAATGTCGGTAAGGCTCCGCGACCTATGGGCAGTTTGATAAATTCATATTTGGGGTTTGACAAATCATTTATTATGTTGTAAAATAAAATAAACAGTCTTTGTCTGAGAAACGGCTGTTAAAAATTATTTTTTATGGGAGGTATGTTTTATGTATGATGATTATTACTACAGCTATGAGTACGCCTATGACACAGGTTCGGCGGTCGGAGGATTTATTGTCTTCTGGTATTTTGTCGCTCTTGTGATAGGTGTTATTTCGATCGTTTCCCTTTGGAGACTTTACAAAATGGCAGGTCATCCGGGTTGGGCAAGTCTTGTTCCGTTCTATAACAATTACGTTATGTTTGATATTGTTTACGGAAAAGGCGTTTATTTCCTCGGATTGTTGATTCCGGTGGTAGGTCAGCTGTGGGCATTGTACACACTCTTTAAGTTTGCAAAATGTTACAACAAAAGTGATGCTTTTGCGGTGGGACTTATATTCTTTTCTCCTGTTTTCCTGCCGATGATGGCTTTCAGCGGAAATACCTATTACAGCGGTCCGAGCACAGCCTACATTGACTCAACACCTCCGGGATTCGGTTCTTCGGGCGGCTACGGAAACGGCTTCGCAAATCAGCCTATCAACACATCGGGATATGATATTTATCAGGGAAATCAGAGCTTTAAAACAGCCAATTTCCAGCAGCAGGGCAACGGCTTCCAGAGCCAGAATAACGGCTTCCAGGGCCAGAATAACGGTTTCCAGAGTCAGAACAATGGCTTCCAGAGTCAGAACAATGGCTTCCGGCAGCAGGGCGGAGGTTCTTTTGACCCACACAATGCGAATTCCTACGTTGACAGGAATCCTTATGATTCCTATCCGAATGGCGGAAACAACGGCGGTTTTTGATTTAGACGTATAATATTGATGTCAGGCGGCAGTTTTGGGACTGCCGCTTGTTTTTTTTGTAATATCGCAGTTGAAATTTGTTACTCATAATGTTATAATGAAAAGTGTATGTATAAATTTTTAAAGAACTATATATGAGCAGACCGGGAAAAATGATATGAGCGATATTGCCCGACGGCGCGTTTCGTAAATACGGTAAAAATTTGCTTATCATATAGTCGAAGATAAGAAGAATGGATGTGAATTAGTTGATTACAGTTTCAAATCTGAGCCTGAGTTTCAACGGAACTCCTCTCTACAAGGACGTTGATCTTAAATTTACCGAGGGCAACTGCTACGGTGTGATAGGGGCTAACGGTGCAGGAAAATCTACGTTTCTCAAAATTCTGAGCGGAGAGCTTGAATCAACAACAGGCGAGGTAATCATAAAAAAGGATACCCGTATGTCGGTTCTTAAACAGGATCACTTTGCCTACGATGATTTTACCGTTCTTGACACGGTAATTATGGGAAACAAAAAGCTTTATGATATCATGAAGGAAAAAGACGAGATCTATTCAAAAGCCGAGATGACCGACGAAGAGGGGATCCGCGTCTGTGAGCTGGAAGCGGAATTTGCGGAGATGAACGGCTGGGAAGCCGAAAGCGACGCTTCAAAGCTTATTCAGGGGCTTGGTCTTGATGAATCCATATTGTATAATCCGATGAGCCTTCTCACGGGTAACGAAAAGGTCAAAGTGCTTCTTGCTCAGGCGCTTTTCGGAAATCCCGACATTATCCTTCTTGACGAGCCTACGAACCATCTTGATGTTGCAGCGGTAACTTGGCTTGAGGATTTTCTCCTGGATTACGAGGGAACGGTTATCGTTGTTTCCCATGACAGACATTTCCTTAACACGGTATGTACTCATATTGTTGACATTGATTACAACAAGGTGAAGATGTATGTCGGAAACTATGAGTTCTGGTATCAGTCATCTCAGCTCATTCAGCAGATGATGAAGCAGCAGAACAAAAAGGCTGAGGAAAAGATCAAAGAACTTCAAAGCTTCATCGCCCGCTTTTCAGCGAATAAATCGAAATCAAAGCAGGCAACTTCGCGAAAGAAGCTTCTCGACAAGATCACCGTCGAGGAAATGCCTGCTTCTTCAAGAAGATATCCTTGGGTCGGTTTTAATATGGACAGAGAACCCGGAAAGGAGATCCTCACGGTTGAGGGAATTTCGAAAACCATCGACGGCGAAAAAGTTCTTAACAACGTTTCTTTCCGTCTTGAAAAGGGCAACAAGGTCGCATTTCTTTGCGAAAACGAAAATGCGGTTTCGGCATTGTTTGATATTCTCATGGAAAAGACGGAACCCGATAAAGGAAAGTTCAAGTGGGGCGTTTCAACGACTCAGTCGTACTTCCCCAAGGATAACAATGAATTCTTTGATGATTGTGACCTGAATATTCTCGAATGGCTCTCACAGTACAACGAATCAAACGACCGCACGGACACATATCTGAGAGGATTCCTGGGAAAAATGCTTTTCTCGGGTGAAGATGTTTTTAAGCCGGTGAAGGTTCTTTCCGGCGGCGAGCGTGTGAGATGTATGCTTTCGAGAATGATGCTTTTTGGTTCGAATGTTCTTGTTCTTGACCAGCCGACCAACCACCTTGATCTTGAATCGATCACCGCCGTCAACAACGGCTTGTGCGCTTTTAAGGGCATAGTTCTCTTCACTTCTCATGACCATGAATTCATTCAGACTGTGGCGAATAGAATTATAGTTATTGAAAAAGAAGGAATCCGCGACATCACTTCAAGCTATGACGAATATATTGAAGCCAATTTCAATAAGCAGTGATGTGTAACTGTGGTTTTATAAAAGCGTGTTCGAAAGCGTTTGCTGCGAAGAAAAAACTTACGGTGTGTTTCCATGATGAGCATTTATCGCAGCTTGACATGATGTTCTATTTTTATCGTTAATTAACAAATACCCTCACTAAGACGCAAAGCCGCATCTTGGTGAGGGTGATTTTTTGCTATTTCATAGTATAAGTATTTTTTGATTTTTTAAAAGAATATTCTCGCTTAAGGCAACACCGCACAAAGTACGCCTAACGGCTCAGCACCAAATCTGCTTGCATATTTCCCGTCATAGTACACAAAACTCCCTTGAAATACGTCAGTATTCCTGCGGTCGTTTTATGCACTCTGACGAAAAATCTGACTGCGCATCTTTGGCACTG
>CACYDE010000184.1 GCA_902773045.1 uncultured Ruminococcus sp.
CAGAGTGCATAAAAACGCCGCAGGAATACTGACGTACCCCAAGGGCACTTCCTTCGGGCGTATTTCAAGGTGTTTTTGTGTACTATGACGGAAAAAGATCAAACAGATTCGGTGCAAAGTCGTTAGACGGTCTTTGTGCGGTGTTGCCTTAAATATCCACAGCCTCTTGTTCCAACTTGCAGTTGTGATCCAACATATATTGTACGGTTTCGGCAAATTCGCTGTTCAGCAGATTTTTAAGCCTTTTAACATCATTTTCCGTCAGCTTTTTTGTATAGCTGTTATATCGGATAAGCTCGGGTATACCCATTCGGTATGCCTCAAAATGTACGCCCGTTTTTTCTCTGAGATGAAGAAGAATATAAAACCCGCCCGCATCTATATCGCCGAAATGAAAATATTCGGCATCCGGATTATCTGCATAGATCTGCTTGATGAATCTTCTTCTATGTTCGTTGTGATACCCGCCAAGATACATGACAAAAGCGTTGCTTTCCGAAAATGCGTTAAAAGTCGTCAGATTCTCTATCGTCACAACCTTTTTGCCCGTAACCTTGATCTTGTTTATACACGGCAGCAAAGCCGAGGAGATGGCTATATCTCCGTCAAGCCTTGACAGATCTATGATCTGCCCGTCTATTTGTATCACCGCACTGCCCTTTATAAAAACATGTCCGGGATTTTTGATGATATTCAAATCCTCAAATACACTCTGCTCATCGGGAAATTCCCCGTATTGAAACAGCAGGCGGCGCACCTTGCCCATAACCGACTCAAACGTTTTCGAGTCTCCGAATACCTTTATGGAATAGTCTCTGATAAACGTCTCTTCCTTAACGTTGAATATCGTTGAAACGGCTTTCAGGAGTTTTTCAAATTCCGAAAGATCGCCGTCAAAGAACTCCACCCTTTTGTTCTGAACAATCTTCTGTTTCTGAGCTTCGCAGTATTTACAGAGAACTTCATTGCAGTTTGAATATTTGTCAAAAAGTCCGATCAGACGATCGTTTATCTCGGTCTTGGGTGTTCGGGACACATACCTGTATGCAGCGTCGAGTGAGGCAGTGTTTAGTGTTACGGTATCAATTATCCCGTTTTTCTTTCTTTTTGCAAAAACCGTTCCGGACGATTCAAGCCCGGATACCGATCCGTTCAGCTCCGTTAACAGATCATACTCCGCTTCGTCTCCGTATTTCGGAAACAGCTTTGATAGCTTAACGGAAAAACTTCGTTCCGTTTTATTTTGCCCCGTAAAGCTCTTGCTTCGCTCGTATTTATCAAGCAAGGCGCTGATGATCTCTTTTTCATATTTCGTCATAGGAAAATTCCTCCGCAAAGCTGTTATGGCTGCTGTCGGTGTAGATCATGATGATATTGTCCGCCTGTTCTCCGATAAGCTCAAGCCGTGAAGTCGGGGCTGCAAGAATGACCTGCAGATCCTGATCTTTAAAATAGCGCAGCATACTTTCTATGCGCTCTTCGTCCATCTTATCAAACGCCTCGTCGAGCATAATAACCCTGATCGTTTCGCCGATACTGTACAGCTGAGCAAAGGAAGCCGCAATAGCGACATAATAGGGTGTCTGTGTTTCGCCGCCGCTTTTCTCGCGATACGTTTTGGAGAATTTCTGCGTTTTGCCGTCCCTCGAAACGATGACAATATCGTAGTCAAGATAGCTGCGATAATCGGTGTACTCTTGTATAACGTCATCACCGCTGCTGTCGGAAGCCGTAAGCTTCGAGAACAGCTCGTTCATCTCGTCGTGATATTCCTCGTCAAACTGTGTTGAAAACAGATTATATCCGCTCAGATTGAAATCGGACATTATCATTTCGTACAGCCGTTTTTTCTTCTTGTCGGGAATCCAGTCGAAGAGGTACGAATCGTTTCCATAAGTTCTCTGTTTGAGCGTTTTGTTAAGCTCCTTGAAAAGAGAGACGGCATTTTCAATGTTCTCTCGCATTTTTGCAAGGAAGCTTTCTCTGAACTCTGTTTCGCAGTTGTTCGTTATCACACGCAGTTTTTCCTCATAGCTTATAAGATCATGTTTAGCAAGTGAGTCGTACTCCTTAAAATAAGCCGGCATCATATCTTCGCCGCTGCCAAGCTCTCCGTTTTTATATATTGTCTGCAAATTATTGAGGCGGATAGCCGCGTTTGTTCTCCGGTTTTCGAGAGTCTTCTTCCACGGCTGATTATTTACAAATATCGTGTCGGCCGATTTTGTCCTTTTATGCTCTTCGAACTTTTTTCTCGCCTCTGCCAGTGCGGCCTCTCTGCCGACGCTCATATCGTTTATTTGTGCTTTTACCGCTGCTTCTTCGTTTTTTAGCCGGTCGAGTTCTTTCAGGGACTGCTCTTCCTCAATAATGCTGCGATTGATATTGTCTTTGATCGCTTCGAGTTTATTCCTTTTTTCGGAAAGCCTTGCGGAAATACTTTCGGCTTCCATCTGAAGCTCGATATACGAAGGATCATTTTCAGCTTTTTTCAGTTTAACTTCAAGCTCTTTTATTTCCGCTTCTGTTTGACTGAGATCGGAAGGTGAGTCGATCACATCCTTCAATATCTCGAAATTACACTTTTCAATATTTTTTATATTTGCGCTATATGCTTCTTTTTGTTTGGAAAGCTCGCTCTTTTTTTCAGACTTCTCATGCTGCTCTGCTTTTTTGATCTTCAGCTGTTGTTCGCGCGCATATTTACCTATATACGGCATTCTGTAAACGTTCGGATTGATTTTTCGGAGTGCATTTCCCTTATAAAGCATACAACCCTTTGTTATTGCGGCGGAGTACTCCTTGAGCTCGGACACGCTGTCACACATAACTACACCGCCGAGCAAGTGATTCACATAGGCGCGGGCATAAATATTTTCGCTCATCACCACACCTGCAAGAGTTCCTGTTTCGGGAGTCTTATCCAAATCAAGCTTTGCGGTATTGACTATTGCCGCAGTATGTATTCTTGATCTGTTCCTGTCATAGACCTCGGCGGCAATGTCGTAATACTGCGGATCTACGATGATATAAAACCTCTGAGTATTAAGATATCCCTCAACAGCATTCTGCCACTCTTTATCGGATATTTCCAGCAGATCGGCAAGAATATACGCTTTTGATGATATTCCCCTTACAGAAAACTCGCGTTCTATCTCCTCTTTCAGAGCCGTTACATTGCGATCGTACGTTAATCTATTGCGTTCGGAGAGATCTATGATCTCACGTGAGAGTCTTTCAAGATCGTTTGTGAGCAGCTTAAGCTCCACATCCGTCTGTGCTGATTCCGCAGTAATTTTTTCACGGGCATTATTGAAAGAAGTTTCGATATCGTTTACGATCAGGCTGCTTTGGACTATATTTGAGCCGCTGTTCTCCAATGCCGCCAGCTTTCCTTCGCCGATCTCCGAATACTTTGAAACACACTGCCAAGCCGGTCGAAGCCTTTTGAGCTGCTCTTTCATTTTATTGACATTGGATAAAAGAGTCTCACGGTCTTTTTTCTTGCCGTTAAGCTCGTTCCTGATGGAATTGATAAGAAGCGCTGTTTTCCCGGAATTAAGCACAGCTTTTATATTGATGTATCGCTCGGTCAGATCCTTTATATCAGATTCAAGTGTATCGGCGTCTTTTTTATTCCGATCTATGCGTTGGCGGGCAAGTTCGATATTTTGTGACGTCTTGCCGATACGGTCTGTCGTCGATTCGTATTCCGCGATCATTATCAGAATGTCTATGACCAATATCTGTTCGTCTATACGCAGGATTTCATTGTAAGCGCTTTGTATCTCCTCCAATGCGTTGACCTGATTTTTTACCTCCTCCACAACAAACTGCATCTCTTTAAGATTTCTGATATTCTCGCGCAAGGCTTCGATATCGATGTCCTTTTCGGGAAGTATAAACTGCGAAACGAAGCTTTTTACATCCTTCATCGGTTTAAAGGCGAGCGATTTTGACAGTAATTCAAAGAAGGTGCTTTGCAGGTGTCCGAGTCGTGTTTTAAATCTGTCTTTCGCGGCGGATGTCTGCGGAATGAAGGTGACCTTTTTCCCGTTGTTGCGGAACTGATCGTCTCGTGACGGTTTATTGTCCGTGATAAACGAAAGCTGATCGAGTCTGCCTTCCTCGCAGAACCATTTCCTTTTTACGTCACTCTCTTGATCCGGAGAATCAAATTTTGCTCCCAGAACAAAGTATCTCTGCTTTGCTTCTTCATATATCTCTAAAGCCACATATGAGATCACGGCGCCCTTTCTCAGATACTCGTTTCCTTCTTCGCCCGTTTTTCCTCTCACATAGCTTTTCAGCGTTCGCTTGCTGTCTGTATTTGCAGCCAGGTTGAATTTTCTGCTGTTTGTAGTAAGGATAAGCTGTATAGCGTCGAGAACCGTAGATTTGCCGGCGCCGTTTTCTCCGGAGAACAGATTAACGCTTTTCAGGCTGATCGTATCGTTATTAAAATAGTGCCAATTAATTAATCTGAGTTTAGTCAGCGTCTTCTTCGTCTGCATCAGTTTCACCGCCGTTACTGTATTTTTCGAGTCGTGCCTTTGTTTCCTCATAGACGCAGTTCAATTCTTCTGTATCGAACGCCAGGATCACGGACGGAAATATCCGCAATCTCGTATCGGGGCTGCTTATATCTGCGTCGAGATTTGAAATAATATGATATTTTTTAAGCAGTCCCAATGCGGAGCGCATATCCTGTTTTTTCATTCTTTCATTTTTCAGGCTCCGGTATCTTTCATACAGCTCATCTACATAAACAATGACCTGATCGGATTGCGAGAGTTTTTTTCGTTCCTCGATATAAATGATCCGAAGGAAAAGCAAAACGATGCTGTCGAGAAGTCTCAGACGTATGCGGCCCGTTCCGTAGTCGTTGTTGAGCGCAATAACACCGTACTCCTCGTTAATAATGATATCATACCCGAGAAGATCGAAATAAGCTCTGTACAGTTCCTTATCTTTCAGAATATTGTAATAGCAGATTTTTGTATCGGTGCAGTCCTTCATTATAAAGCATTCGTTCAAAAGCTTATTTGCGTTTTGTCTGAATTTATCCTTAGAAACCGAACCGAGGATCCTTTCAAATCTGTTTTCATAATCCATACTATCTTACTCTCCGTTTCAGCGTAAAATCCTTGAAAGTAAAGCCTTTTCCGCTGATGATATTATCTTTTGGCATGACTATAAACTTTGACTTTTTATCACGCCCATAAATGCAGATAAAGATCAGCCGGATCATATCACGCTTTGAGTTCACTTCTATTTCGGATGCGTCTATCTCCGTTCTGTCTTTTAAGAGTGATCTGACATAAGCATTGATGTTTTTTCTCGAAAAACGATGTTCGTTTTTCTTTTTAAGCAGCTCATGCCGCACTTTCATTTCCTCGTCGGAGATCATCGGCGCAGAGAAGATCTCGTCAACATCACCGACTCTTTTTGAGACAGAGACAGTTTTAAGTGATTCGCCGCTTATAAACCCCTGTGGGAACATATTGAATATCCTGCAATAATCATCAGGAACATCGTCGTATAGTCCTTGATCTTCCTCCGCGTTAAATGCGCAGGCAAGGCTTCTCAAAACTGAGGAAAGCTTTCCCTCTAAATCATTACTGTTTATAAATGCAAGTTTTGCTCTGTTTACGGCATTTTTGAGATATTTGGAATGCTTTCGCTCGATCTCTTTTTCTATTTCATCGTACGAGTTAAAACTATCGATCATGGTCGTTATCATTTCCGTAAGTTTGTTTAAAGCCTCTGCTTGGTCGTTTTCGCCCTCGATATTCTGATATCCGAGAACGGATTTTTCCATCAGCGTTTCATCATTAAGGATATCCTTTAACCTGCTTTCGATCGTATTGCGAAACCTTGAAACATTATCGTTTGTTTTCATTCTGTGATATGCTTTTGAGCCGATAGTCTCGTTGTACGAGAAAAAATGTTCCATGATCTCTTCGGCTGTCTGTCCGTCGGTCAGCTCGTCGATATACCTTCTTATACCGGTGTTAAGCTTTTTTAATTCGGTAAACAACGCGAGAGTTCTTTCATAAACCGGCTTTATAACCTGCGGATACGGCCGATCAAGCAGCATTTCATTTGTGAGCAGCGAAAAAACTGCGGACACCTCGCTCTGGTATTCCATTTCGCTTTGTTTGGAAACAGAGATAAACGTCTGCATAACAGAGACGGTATAATGAGGCATTACTATCTTTGCGCGTCCGTTATTGTCAAACTCATATTCCACCCAGCCGTAACCTTTGATCTTTCTCAGAAACTCGGCTGCTTTTGAGCGGGAGTCCCGAAATACATCCTGTTCATCTTCAAATTGAATATCGGCTGAACCGTTCTTTTCAAAGTAATCGGTCAGCAAAGCAATAATAACATCTCTGTCCACTCCGTAGGAAAGCTCAGTCCGGTACGATTCATATATTATCTCAAGGCAATCAATAAAAACGGTCTGATATTTCCCCGTAAGAACGCGAAAAAAATCATTTCCGACTATTTCAAAAAGCTTTATTTTACTCACCTCGGATCACTTAGGAACTGTGAAGAAATAAATTTTCAATTTATGCTTATAGCAAACCAAACAAATATCCAGACAAGTTCGACGTCCCGGTAAGCGCATAGCTGCGTTGTCGTCCTCGACATACGCCCATTGGCGCGTGCCCTTGGGGTACGCCGGTATGCCTTCGTCC
>CACYDE010000185.1 GCA_902773045.1 uncultured Ruminococcus sp.
TCACTGCCAAATTTTATGTTTTACAAAGAAATATGATATTGTCAACGGCTTTTTAGAAGTCTCCCCCACTATTCCGAAAAATCTCCACATAGTTTTCAGCGTATGGAGAGGGCTAAAGTGTAACAATATCTTTAATCTGCCAGAGGCTCACGTCAGGTATAAAGATGGCACAACAACGGCAAGTGAAACAGCTATTAATTGTAATGGAAACTGCACAGAGTGTGCAATAACGGAAGATGGTTGCTGGACTCTGGGCAAAGGAGAGCAGGTGATTTTTAATGAGCACTGAGAACTCAAAGATTATTATATTTGATAATGTGAAATACATAAACGCACAAGAGCTTGCTGTCAATACAAGGAAAATTCAGGCAGGTTTAATATCTCCAGCGAAAGAAACAGTCACTTGCGAGTTAGCTCCTGAACACGCAGCCGAGCCTATTAAAAATCTCGAAGACATAAATCGTATCACAGAATTTCTCGTAAAAAACAAGCGTTACAGAGACAATATGTTATTCATCGTTGGAATTAACTTTGGACTCAGAGCGAGTGATCTCCGACTAATTAGGTTCTCTAATCTGATAAATGATAATCTCACATTCAAGTCAAGCTTTGCAATTTTTGAAAAGAAGACACGGAATACAAGAAAACGAAAGAGAAACCGTTACATAACAATAAACAACGCCGTTATAGAAGCTGTAACATTATACCTTCAGAATACTAAAGATGTATCTCTGAGTGATTACTTGTTCAGGAGTATTTCCCCAAACGGAAGAGAAAAAAACGAGCCGATAGCAGTAAACTCCATTGACAGAATATTAAAGAAGATTGCAAAGGAACTTGAATTGAATGTCAAAGTATCAACACATACGCTAAGGAAAACATTCTGCTATCATCAGATGGTTATGTCACATCATAACAGTAGGAAACTTTTGCTGCTACAAAAAATGCTTGGTCACTCCTCCCCTATGCAAACCCTAGATTATATAGGAATAACAAACGAGGAAATTGAAGAGGCTTATATGAAGCTAAATCTTGGCAGTAAGCGATATAACTATCTTGTTGAAGCAGACATTATTGAGGAGGGAGTTGGGTGATATGTTATCAAGAGATGAGTTAATAGAGCAGATTAATTCAGGATGGCGCATTGATTGCCAAGATACAGATGAAAGAGCAGAATGTCTTTATATGCTTGATACTCTCGGTTTTGACGCAAGTGAATTGCATCCAATTTTGGGAGAGAGATTATCAAAATGGCCGCGATACCATTTTGTCGGTGTCTCAAAACAAAAAGTAAATTGTTTTAGCACGGATAATGGGCAGCCCGTTATCTCATTTAGCGAAATATCTACAAACATAGAAGTGAGCGACGAAGAATTTAGTAATGCATTAAAAGAGTTGTTGTCCGTCTAATCAAACGATAGTTTCATGAAAAGAGGGGTTAATAAATGCCAAATTGGGTACGAAGTAAAATAATAGGAGTGTCTTTGGAACAAATCGAACCGTATAGATCGGCTGATTTTCGTGGAGAAGATTATCTCGACTTTAACAAAATAATTCCAGAACCCGAAAACTACGATTGGTATTCGTGGAGGATGAAACACTGGGATACCAAATGGAATTCTTATGATTGCGATTTCTTTTCTTCTGAAATCTATATTTCTACTGCTTGGGACTGCCCTAAAAATATATTCCGAAAACTATCAGAATTATTACACACTAGTTTTGAAGTTGTGTACGCCGATGAAGATTGTGGGTATAACACAGGGCACTTTACAGCAGAAAATGGAGAGATAATAGACGAATATTTTCCTGATGGCGGGAGTAAGGAGGCGTATGAATTATATAATGAAGCTTGGTGTGAGGATTATCCAATAATCCAAGATGAAAACGGTGAATGGAAATTAGATTGGGGTGATGTTGAATGAATACGGAAAACAATAATACAAGCTCAGGCAGAATGGGGTGCTTAGGTTTATTGTCTGTACTTCTCGGTGTAGCATTTATAATCCTTAAACTCGTTGGAGTAATTGAGTGGAGTTGGGTGTGGGTGCTTGCGCCTATATGGATTTACGCATTGGCAATGTTGATTATTATAGTATTAGTAGTTGTTGTTGCAGTATTGGTAGGTAAAGATTGATGGAGGAAGGATTTTTTTGAGAGAGCTTATTACATACGAAGAGTTTGAAAGATATATTGATAGCATTAAGATGGTACAAGATGTAGAGAACAAACTACTGGGGATTTCAAGTGATGTTCGTACAAAAAGCAAAAGTGAATTTACTCTCTATTATCCGTCCTTAATCACTGAGGTGGTCGAGCTGTTGGGAAAGATAGTAGGAGACAAATATTGCTGGATAGATTATTATATTTGGGAATTGGATTTTGGAAAGCAAAGTGATTTTCTACAAGTTACAGATGCTAATGGCAACCCCATCCCTCTTAAAACTACAAAGGAATTATGGAACTTAATAAAAACTGAGACATGGAGGTCATGATTAAATTGGTTTTGGATGAACGTCAAAAGAAACTTGTAGAAGATAATCATAATTTAATTTATTGGTATGCAAAGAATCATAAATTAGATCTTGAGGAATACTACGGAGATCTTGCTATTGAGTTATGTAATGCTGCATATCATTATGATGAATCGTTAGGCTATTCTTTTTCATCATTCGCTGCAAAATGTATGGACAATCGAATAAAAAAATTAATCAGA
>CACYDE010000186.1 GCA_902773045.1 uncultured Ruminococcus sp.
AGTCAAGCCGCAAGGCGCAGGCTGATTGGATTGTGCTGCAAATGCCCTTGGGGTATCGTTAGACGGGCGTTCGCGGTGTTGCCTTAAAGTTTAAGACAGATCTGCACACCGCTCAAAAAAGTGAGAAAAACGAGTGCAGGAGGTGTGCATAGAATAACCCTATCGTTAACATAGTGAACACCATTTTGCACCAAGACAGACGGTACATAAAAAGAAGAATAGGGTTGTTCATTTTTGGATAGTATACGTTTATCTAAATTATAAAACATATCAAGTATTCATAACAAACAATAATATTAAAACCATTAAAAAGTATCTGTTATCACCTGATCGTTCTGTTGGCATTCAGGCTGAGGACTGTTATAGGCGCTGCCAAAATAACAAGTTGTAGACCGTGATCCGATAACAGGTAAATTTAATAAATTATTCCTTGTTTTTTTGTGTGAGGTAATATATAATATATACTGTATATTTATCTCCGCTGTAAACGGCTTTTAAATTGCAGCGCCGTATCGCGCGTTTTAAACCGCGAACAGCGTATTTTTCGAAAAGAATTTAAAGGAAGGAAAGATCTTATGCTTTATTCACTTTTAAGAGGAGAGTTAACGTTTGCAGGCGCAGTCATGGAAATTCTGGCGGTCACTGTAGTTATCATGCTGATACTCCCTTTACATGAATTGGCTCACGGCTTTGTGGCTTACAAGCTTGGCGACAACACCGCGAAAAACATGGGGAGACTGACGCTCAATCCTCTCTACCACATAAATTACGTCGGCGCGCTCTGTCTTCTTCTCGTGGGTTTCGGCTGGGCTGAACCCGTTCCGGTGAATCCGAGAAATCTGAAAAATCCGAAGCGTGATATGGCGCTCGTCGCCCTCGCAGGACCTATGGCAAATCTCCTTGCGGCTCTCGTGGGCTATCTGCTTTCCAATTTGCTGGTGGTTCTTGTTCCTTTGGAGCAGATGGATTCACAGTGGTTTATGATGGCGCTGATATTTTTCGAATATTTCTGCAGCGTTAACGTCGGACTTGCGGTCTTCAATCTCATTCCTCTGCCGCCGCTTGACGGCTCGAAGATCCTCGGAGCTTTTCTCCCCGAAAGAACTTATGTGAAAATGATGATGAATGAGAGAACATTGTCGATGATTCTGATCTTCTGCGTTGCATTCGGTTTTATTGACAAAATAGTTTATTACCCGAGATTATGGATAGACGATCTTCTGATGACCATTGCTTCACTTCCGTTTTTACCTTTTTTGTGATGGCTGTATATTATCGAAAGGGGAAATTCCGTGGAACAGATTACTTACAAGCTTCCTGTTTTTGAAGGACCGCTTGATCTGCTTCTGAATCTTATCGCGAAAAATAAACTTAATATCTATGATATCGAAATATCCGTGCTCCTTGAACAGTACACCGAACAGATAAAACGCATGCAGGAAGAACAAATGGACGTAGCGTCCGAATTCCTTGAAATGGCTTCGAGGCTTGTATATATCAAATCGACAATGCTTCTTCCGAAGCACGAAGAGGAAGCCGAGGAACTGAAAAAGGAACTCACGGGTCAGCTGTTGGAGTACCGGGAATGCAAGCGTATCGCAGCGGTAATGTCGGAATTGGTGACGTTTGATTATTTTTGCAGAGAACCGTCGCAGGTCGATTATGATATGACCTACGGAAGAATCCATAACCCGATCGTGCTTTGCGAAGCCTACGTGAGAGCTGTCGGAAAAGGAAAGAAACGTCTTCCGCCGCCGTCGGACGCTTTCAAAGGGATAGTTGCGAGAAGGATCGTCCCCGTCGGAACGAAGATAGTTCATGTTCTGAGAATCCTGAGACGAAACGGTACGTCGCCGTATCGTCAGCTTTTTCTCACAAGCCGTGACAAATCGGAGCTTGTCGCAACGTTCCTCGCCGTTCTTGAACTCGTGAAAGGAAAGAGGATCAGGGTCGAGGGCGAAGGAGAAGATGCAGAGGTCAGAATTATCGAAAGGAATAATTAATTTTTTATGAGTAAAGATGAAATATTCGGTGCGATCGAGGCGATACTCTTTGCAAGCGGAACTCCCGTTGAGATCGAGAGGATCGTCAGGGCGTTGGAACTTGATACGGATACCGTGACAAAATGTATCGACGAGCTGATCGAAGAATACTCAAAACCCGAAAAGGGCTTGAAAATTATACGTCTGAACAAAAATATCCAGATGTGTACAAACAAAGAATACGGAGCCTTCGTCAGAAAGGTCATGGATATGAAAAAGAACACGCCGCTTTCACAGGCGGCGATGGAGGTTCTCGCGATAGTCGCTTATAATCAGCCTGTGACCAAAGCTTTTGTCGAACAGGTCAGAGGCGTTGACTGTTCGGGTGTTATCGGAAGCCTGTGTCTGAAAGGACTTGTTGAAGAGAAGGGAAGACTGGAGCTTCCGGGTCGTCCGCTTCTTTACGGAACGACCGATCATTTTTTGAGGTGCTTCAGTATCGAAACTCTTGAGGGGCTTCCGCCGCTTCCCGAAAAGAAAGAGGAAAAGCCCGATGAGGACGAGTCCGAACTCGGAGCGGTGATCGACGAGGGATAGGGAGCGCATGAGAAAACTGTTTTGGAGGTGACGGTTTGATAGTCATAAAAGTTATTTTATGGGTTCTTCTTGCTGTTATTCTTATAGTTTTTCTTGCGCTTGCCATTCCTGTGAGGGCTGATCTGATCTACGGGACGTCCGAGGTGAAGCTGATCGTAAAATACCTTTTTCTGAAATTTCCGATAGATCTCGGCGGAGAGGAAAAAGAAGACGACGAAATGATCCCGCCCGAAAAGAGTGAGAAGCCGTCGGAGAATGAAACGAAAAAGAACCGTAACGATCCCGGGGAAAAACAATCTCTCTCGAAGGATCGGGCGTCTGAGAATAAAAAAACTCCCGAAAGGGATAAGGATAAAAACCGCAAAAACAAAGACGATAAAAAAGACAGTAAAGAAAAGAAAGAAAATAAGATCCTCTCATGGGCAAAAAAGACGTTCAAAGAAAAAGGACTTAGCGGACTTGTGAATGCGGTCAAAGAGATCGCAAAGCTTGCGGTCACTTTTCTGAAACCCATTTTCAAACACCTTAAGATCAAGGATCTTGACATGGATATTGTTGTGGCGTTCGAGGACGCTGCGGATACGGCGGTCAAATACGGTTATGCCTGCGCAGGGATATATCCGTCTCTTGCGGTGCTGCTGAAAATTATGAAGTATAAAAAATACAGCGTCAATATACGTCCCGATTTTGACAAAAAAAGTCTCGAAATAAACGTTTTTCTTGAACTGACTCTTGTTCCGTGGTTCGTAGTTTTCGGTGCGGTTCACGCGCTGGTCGATTTTCTGATCCTGAGAGCCAAGGGGGAACTTTGATATATTTTGATATAT
>CACYDE010000187.1 GCA_902773045.1 uncultured Ruminococcus sp.
GGATCGCCGATTTCTTTTCCGCGATCTTCATGAGCATTCTGGCATTCTTCAACGGCGGAAAACTGTTCTGAAGCCGCTGCAGTATACGCGCATCCGGTATAGTGTACCGCTTGCGGTACACAAAAATAATCGGCCACCTAAAGGGTGACCGATTATTTTTGTGATAACAGTGCAAATTGGCACCCTGCTCGAAAAAATCAACAAGAATAAATACCATGTAAAAGACGGCTGTTTTACGACATCCGTTTTTATGATTACAGCGCAATTCTTATTGCAGGTCTGACACCGTACATTGCACCTCGATTGACGACTGCACCAAGCAAAGGTGCCACGAGACCACTATTAGCCACACTCTGCGCCCGATCCTGGGTATGCCCAGGTGTACGGAGCCACCATTCAATATGGTCGTTAAAATAACATCTCGAATCGCAGGAATGGTTCTTTGCATATTCTGTAACCGTGCATATTCTATCGACATCCGAAGCAAACAATTGCTCTGCCTCTGGTATACTTAAAAGAAAAACATAGTCCTTTGTGTCGTTTCCCGAATCGGTTCTTTCTTTTGGATTTTTATGCGCAGGGACTGTAGAATGTAAGATGGATTTCTTTTCTTCATCTGTAAATGCGGAATTGAAGAACTCCTTATTCAACCATCTTCTCATTTCAGAGCCCTCCCATGTTATAGGCATTTCCCTGTTATGATAACTCCTCGTTGTTAATGCATATTTACTAATTAAAAACAAATTGGACGCTGTCTTCTTTAAAACAATCCAATCAATAGGGCTTTCGGGCTCGTCATCTTTACCTTGCTTATATCGACCATACTGAATGATATCTCCCGTGTTTATTAATATTCGCATTAATCTTGGATAATGGTCTTTTATGAACACTCGCAGCTCACCGTCTTCTTTAGCACACCGAACTGCATCTTCATATGATATCGTACTCGTCAGCGCCTGTTCTGCTAATTGGAGCTGTTTTTTTAGTTTTTCAATCCTTTGATCTAAAGTATCGGTATCAGAAAAACCTCTGCATTCATCTTCAGTGTCTTTAATTACCTTCTTTTCGTCTGCGATTGTTTTTTCAAGCTTTCTTATTTCTTCATCCATCCGTTTTTTTTCTTTCCCGGCAAAGATTCCCAGTTTGTTACGTTCATTTTGTTTTTTCTGTGCATTCTGCTCTAAAACAGTAAGTGTAGATTCTCTTTTTTTGATTACGCTTTGCAATTCAGGCAAAACTGTTCGAAGATTGTTTAATGCTGTCAGTTCTGTCTGAAGAGAAGCCCTCTCACTTTCCTCTAATAGGGGACCTAAAAGCAGCCGCTCGGCTATGCCACGGTATTCTTTCTCCTTTGCGATTTTGCGTTGTCTTTCTGTCTCGATTGCAATTGCTTTTCGGTTTTTGTTCTCAGTTTCAATGGCTTTTAATTCATCTACCAAAGAAGTGTCTGCAAACCGCAGCGATTTTAGATACAACGGGTTTTTCTCAAAAGGCTCAGGGAAATCCGCAAGTTTCGCCAAAGATTGTACCTTTAGCTCTGCCAACAACTTCCCTATATATGCCCCAGCATTATCCGGTTCCCTATCAAGGCAAGCCTCACAATATGCATCTGCAGTTTCCCAATCTTCGTCTTCTAGAAAAATAGCCGCTCTTCTGAGTAATGCTTCCGGTGTTGCCCCAGCACTAATCGAAGATTTAATTGATATCTTTTGTTGTAAGCCGTCATCTGTCAAATTATGTGTATTATCTTCATCATTTGTGTCATCATCCGATAGAAAAGAAACATCGGTTGAATTACAATATGGGCATTTACTATAGTCGATAATCTTGTCAGCATAGTGTTTTGTCTAATTTGTCAAATACTGCGTATGGAAAATGGTTCCGCCTCCAAAAATAGAAGCAAGATTACCAACCGCAGAAACAGCACCCATTACGGAATTCTTTGTATTATTTGAAAGATCTTTATCTGTATAACAGAAAATTTGCCCGCAAACATTACATTTCTTTCTATATTCCATATTTAATGCCTTTCATATGTGTATATTCTTCTTTATTCTGGGAAACTGTGCGTCCGCAGGTATTTGCCAACGTCCGCTTTTCTTTTCTGCCCGAACAGTAATTGATATTAACCCTTCTCTACACCATTTTCTGATAGTATCTTCGCTATAACCCCATTTTTCTGCAACTTCTTTGACTGATAAATACTGCATTAACTCGCCCTCCTTAAGTCATTATTAACCGATTTTGGTCAATTTGATTATATACCGCATTCGGTTAATATGTCAATAGGAGGATTAATTTATATGATTTCCTATGACAGATTATGGCAAACTATGAAAGAAAAAGGGATAACACAATATACTCTTATAAAAAAATACAATATAAGTCCCGGACAGATCACCCGATTAAAGAGAAATGAAAGTGTAAGCACCCATACAATAGAAATGTTCTGTAAAATACTAAAATGTAAAGTTGAAGACATTATGCAGTATGTTGATGACGAAAAATAACCGCTGACAGATTTTAACCGTCAACGGATTTTCATTCATCTTAAATCAAAATAATTCGGCGATTTAGCAATGTTTACGATCCCGCACCGCCTGCGGTGCGGACACCGACGAGCGCTGCGAGCCTGTTTTTCACAGAAAAACTTCACGGAAATGTTTTCTGAGAAGCCCGGATCGCGGGGCCTGTGACACCATCGGTCAGAAACATTGTCGCGCTGCCTCGCTTGGAGCGCTCGCATCGCTCTGTGTATCTTCCTGCTCGCACCCTCCCTTCATCCGCCCCCGGCGGCGGGAGGGCGTGAGCC
>CACYDE010000188.1 GCA_902773045.1 uncultured Ruminococcus sp.
GAGCCTCCGCACCCAATTTAGTTTTGGAAACACTTTTACTGCCAATACTTTATCGAGTTACCAAAACGAACAGGGGACCGGCAGCTTGCCGGCGGTCTTTGTGCGGTGTTGCCTAAAGGAGTGTCGGCTGTTTCAGATTCGTCAGAGCCGAAAAATCTTCGGAAGAGGAAGGGGCATTATAATGTATTTAAGACCGTATAAAAAAGAGGACGCTAAAACGATCATCTCATGGTGTGAGAATGAAGATGTTTTCAGGAAGTGGACATCTGACAGATATGATTCATATCCGATCACGGAGGACGACATGAATTATAAGTATTATGACTGTAACGGGGATTGTCAGGAAGCTGATAATTTCTATCCTATGACTGCCTGTGACGAAAACGGAGCTGTGGGACATTTTATTCTCAGATATGTCGGTGGGGATCACAGCATTCTGAGGATCGGGTTTGTAATAGTCGACAGCAAAAAGAGGGGAAAGGGCTACGGGAAGGAAATGATCCGTCTGGCGATTGAATACGCTTTCAGGATCGGCGGAGCGAAGAGAATAACGATAGGCGTGTTTGAAAACAATAAACCGGCGTACTATTGCTATAAAGCGGCGGGCTTCAGGGATGTGGAACAGGAAAACGAGGAGATATGCGAGTTGTTCGGTGAGAAATGGAGGATTCTGGAGCTGGCTGTTGATAAGTAATGCGAACGTGGTGAAGGGGCGACCGCATGCGGCACTATCTCTGTGCGGTATTGCCTTAAGTTTCTCTGAGGCTGATCTTACCCCCCCGCTGAGTCGGGGGTTTATTTATATATAAAAACGCAAGAACTCGAAACACCAAATATACGAAATAAAGAATGTGCGAAACACCCAATAATGAACATCGAAAAAGCAGAGCGCAAAGAAAAACACCGAAAATGAAACCCTCTGAAAGCGCAAAAAAAGATGACCCCGACAAACGCCGCCGGGGTCAAAATGGAGAAACAAAAATGTACAAAAGTTATATTACCATTGGAATCATTCCTAATTATCAATCGGTGAAAATCAAATTGAAACACATCAATCAATAATATTACATGGGACTCATTCCTTAGAAGAATTTATATAAAAAACTGCCTGCAGTTAAAATCCTATCCTAAGCCGGAACGCATGGGGTAAAGGATAACATCACCCATTACCGTCAGACGACACGTCTTTAATGTACCGCTCACAAAACCGGACGAAACTCCGGGTCACAAATATATCGAACGCTCATCGGTATAGTGTGGAGCTTCCGGCCTCAGACGGAGCAAACTCTATGTTCAGCCTTTCAGACACCCTTTCTCCTACTCCAGAGGAGCAATCCCCGCGTGTCAACGGTTAAGGTAAAAACCCTATATTCAATTGTGAGATTCCTGTCAAATGCCCTGCCGCCAGAGAGAAACGCAGTCAAGAAACAAGCGGCGCGACCGTCATCGTCGGGCTTCCTCATACGAATCAAAGACACAGGGAACTCACAGCCAAAACAGCCAATTAAAGCATATCCGGACAGAGCCGCCGACCGAGCGGAGGGATAACCGAAGCAAAGCTTTTAAAAATCCGTCCCTTAAAAAGTCTTATCCTCGTTGAAGAGATCACACCAAGAGGCGTGAACAATCATTTGACAAACAGGTTCCAATTCGCCCATCGGAGCTTGCCTCCCTTCGTGGATTTGATGAAGAAAGAACCGACCCTTGCAGTCAAGAGGATCAAATAAGCGATGCAGCAACTACTTGCACTTTGCCTTGCTCTTTCTTTATCTTGATTACATTATACCACCATTTTGGAAAATGTCAATAGTTTTTTTAAACTTTTTTAAAAATATTTATACGAAGAAAGCGCGGAGCGCAGAAACGCAGCTGCTCAAATAATAAAGAATAAATAATAATCGCGCTGCGACTTTATTTAGTAATCAAGTTTATTTCCGCGACAATAATTCATTTCAGCAGGCGCCGCGAAGCAAGTACTCTTGGGGTGCGCCGCGAAGCAAGTACTCTTGGGGTGCGCTGCGAAGCGAGTACTCTTGGGGTGCGCCCTGACCAAAGGGCGCGGCGGCGTGAGGGGAGAAGTCGGGGTGACAGTCCCGCCAGCTTGCAGGGAAATCAATTTTAAAAAAACCATCCGGTTTTATTGTTGCTTTTTGCGATTTATGA
>CACYDE010000189.1 GCA_902773045.1 uncultured Ruminococcus sp.
ACGCCAGTATGCCTTCGTCCTCCGCCTTGCTCTGCACTTACCGGCATCGTCTCCTTTTGTCCGTCTATTTATTTGGATTGCTATAAGGTGACGCGGTCATCAAGCTTTTCTCTGCAAAATTAAGTGATATGTGAAAGTCTATGTATATTAAATATCATACAATTTATATTGTTCGAGAAACAGAATGTGCGTTAATTTACTTCAAAATAATGTGATTTAGCGATCTGTGAAAAAAGCGGAGGAAAAAACCACTCGGTGATAATAAACTTTTCAGGGACGCTGAATGCGAAGAAATCTACAGACGGCGGTGAGAATATTGGCAGGATCAACAATTTTCTGACTGCATAAACAAATAATTTTTATTTTTTCATTGACTGATATGGGAATTGATAAAAGGAGGATTTTAATTTGTTGAGGTTGATAGGTTATTCTTTGGGTTGGATCATGAAGCTTTGCTTTGATCTGACTCACAATTATGGAGTGAGTGTAATTCTTTTTACATTCTTTACAAAAATAATTCTTTTTTTCGTAAGTATTATTACTCAAAAAAATTCCATAAAAATGGTAAAAATGATGCCCGAAGAAAATGCATTAAAAATAAAGTATATTGATGACAAAGATAAACTTGCCGATGAAAGGCTTGCACTCTATAAAAAATATAAATACAGTCCTTTTGTAAGTCTGATCCCGCTGTTTATTCAAATCCCTCTGGTTCTCGGATTGGTATACATAATTTATCATCCTTTGAATTTTATTCTTGATTTTCCGTCCGATACGATAGATAAACTCAGAGAGTGGCTGTCCTCTTCATTTCCGAACATGAGCATAGAAGAAAATTCTTACCAGCTTGAAATTATCAATCAAATCAAACACGGAACAGCAGCAGTTCCCGATTTTCTTATGGATTCGGCAGTCAGAATACGCGATCTGAACATGAATTTTGCCGGAATGGATCTCAGCCTCACTCCTTCGTTCAGTGAAAATTATATTCTCCTCCTAATACCGCTGCTTTCGGGATTGAGTGCGTGGCTTATGTGTTATATTCAGAACAAGATAAACATTCTGCAAGTCACCCAAGGGAATATGAACAAGCTTCTGACAACTCTGTTTATGGTAGCTTTTTCAACCTATTTTGCTTTTCTTGTTCCTGCGGGAGTGGGATTGTACTGGATTTTCGGAAATCTTTTTTCTATTCCTTCAATGTATCTTCTGAATATGGTTATTCCACCGAAAAAATATGTGGACTATGATTATCTTTTAAAGATGAATCAGGTGAGGATCGAAAAAGAAAAAGTTTACAAGATGTACAGCAGCAGGGAAAAAGCAGATTACAAAAAATTCTTTGCGGTCGAAAATATGAAGCTGATGTTTTACTCCGAATCAAACGGGTTTTACAAGTATTTTTCCGGAATGATAGACTATATTTGTCAAAATTCCGATCTCGATATTCACTATGTCACGAGTGATCCTAACGACAATATTTTTAATGACAAGAGAAAGAATATTCATGCTTATTATATATCCTCGGATAAATATCTTATTCCTCTTTTCATGAGGCTTGAATGCGACATGTGCGTTATGACGGTTCCCGATCTGGAAAAGTATCATATCAAACGTTCCAGAGTCAGAAAAGATATTGAGTATGTCATGGTGTCTCACGGGATCGGAAGCAGCGCATTGACTCTCAGAAAAGGCGCGCTTGATTGGTATGACACGATTTTTTGTCCGGGAAAGGATTCCGTGTCGGAAATACGTGACGCAGAGGAACTTTATAAAACACCCAAAAAACGGCTTGTAGAAACGGGCTATCCGCTTATTGACGAAATGATAGAGAAATACGAGTCGGAAGAGCATAAAAAGAATGAGATACCTAAAATATTGATAGCGCCATCATGGCAGCCTGACAATATCACTGATCTGTGCATTGAACAGATACTGGACGAGCTGAAAAAGAGAAAGTGTGAAATTATAGTCCGTCCTCATCCTCAGCAGGTTCGCCATGAACCTGAAAAGTTTGATGTTCTGAAAGAAAAATATAAAAACATTGATAATGTCGAGATCCAAACGGATTTTTCCTCGAATTCTCCGGTTATGGAATCGGATCTTCTTATCACAGACTGGTCGGATATCTCATGGGAATTTGCATTCGTTACAAAACGTCCTGTCTTGTTCATTGATACTCCCATGAAGATCATGAACCCGGAATACGATTTGATAAAGACTAAACCTATAAATATAACGCTTAGGAATGTCATAGGAAAATCTATAGCTCCCGAAAATATCGAAACGTTAAATTCCGTTGTAGATGAGCTTTTTGAAAATCTTGATGAATACAAGAAAGTAATAACTGAAACTCACCGTGAGCATGTTTTTAATATCGGTAAAAGCAGCAGGCTTTGCGGTAAGTATATAATCAAATCACTCGAAGGAAAAATCTGATTTACAATTTAATTGTATAGATAAATTTATAAGTAAAAATACTTGTATATTTATCTATATTCAAAATCAGATCGGCACACATCAGGTAATGATGTATTTTAAAATGTGGGGTAGATAAATTATGAAAACGATCTATACTTGCTTCTGTACGGACGTTATCCATGAAGGACATTTAAATATCATCAATTTGGCTAAACAGTATGGTGAAGTTATTGTCGGAGTTCTCAGCGACGAAGCAATGGTAAGATACAACCGCTTTCCCGCCGTTTCGTTCGAAGACCGGGTGAAAATGGTAGAGCAAATAGAGGGGATCTCTAAAGTTGTCATTCAGGATAAAGTGTTCTATGATGATATTATCAGGACTCTTCGTCCGGATTACGTTATTCATGGCGATAACTGGAAAGAAGGTCCCATGCGAGCCATCCGAGAAAACGTTAAAGAAGAACTTGCAAAGTATGGCGGCGAGCTGATCGACGCACCGTATACTTACAACGAAACGGTAAGGCGCATTGATCTGAAAATGAGAGAAAAGCTCGCTATGCCTGAAGTCAGAAGACACCGCCTGAAAAAAATGATAAAGCTTAGAGGACTTGTAAAAGCTTTGGAAGTCCACAGCGGTCTTACAGGACTGATAGCGGAAAAGACATTCGTCGAACATAACGGAGAGTTCGATCAGTTTGACGCTATGTGGATAAGTTCACTGTGTGATTCTACCGCAAAAGGGAAACCCGATATCGAGCTTGTTGATATGACCTCACGTTTTCGCACGATCGACGACGTAATGGAAGTTACTACAAAGCCTATTATTTTTGACGGGGATACGGGCGGACTGACAGAGCATTTTGTCTATACGGTTCGTTCGCTTGAGAGAATGGGTGTTTCCGCGGTAATTATCGAGGATAAAAAAGGTCTGAAAAAGAATTCGCTTTTCGGAACCGAAGTTGAACAGACGCAGGATTCCATTGAAAACTTTTGCTCAAAGATCAAAGCCGGAAAAAAAGTTCAGCTTACGGAAAGCTTTATGATAATAGCAAGAATCGAAAGCCTGATTTTGGAAAAAGGGATCGACGACGCATTGGAACGCGCATTTGCTTATGTGGAAGCAGGCGCCGATGGGATAATGATTCACAGCAGAAAAAAAGAACCCGATGAAATTCTTGAATTTTGCGACAAATTCCGTGAGAAAAACAAAACCTCTCCGCTTGTCGTTGTTCCCACAACGTTTAATTCGGTGACCGAAAAGGAACTGCACGATCACGGAGTCAATATTGTTATCTACGCCAATCAGCTCACAAGAAGCGCATTCCCTGCTATGGTCAACACCGCAAAACAGATTCTTATCAATCACCGCGCCAAAGAAGTTGATGACAGCTTGATGTCGATCAAAGAAATACTTACGCTGATTGACGAGCTTTGATCCGGAGGTTTACATGCAGCTTCTTATTTTGTCTGATATCCACGGAAACGTTTCCGCGTTGAATAATGTTCTTGCCGACGCTTTTGAAAGATATGATCCCGACGCAGTGGCTTTGCTGGGTGATCTCATAGATTACGGAATGCGTTCCAATGAAGTTATAGAGATCATAAAAGATATTAATATCCCGATTTTGTGTAATTTGTGGGGGAATCACGAAAGAGCGATCGTTTTCGGAGATTACTCATGCTTTTCGTCGGAACGAGGCGTTTTGTGCGCTCAAAACACTCGAAAGAATCTTTCGGAAAAGTCGTTTGATTATCTTGAAAATATGACCGATACGTGCGGATATAAGGAGTTCATTTTTGACGGTTCAAGTTTTCTGGCGATTCACGGCAGCTTAAAGTCACCGTATTGGAAAGCTGTTTTTCCTTGCGATGATTTGGACGGTTACGAAAAATATGACTATGTTCTTTCCGGTCACAGTCATGTTTCTCATGCTTTTCCTATGTTTTATAAAGCTGATAATGCGCAGTATCGAAACAAAAAGAGAACTTTTTTTATAAATCCGGGTTCGGTCGGTCAACCCAGAAATCACGATCCGAGGGCGCAGTATGCCCTTCTTGATACGCAGCGAGGGGTATTTCTCAACAGCGTGAGTTATGATATTAAATTTGAGCAGAGTCTGTTCACGGACGCCGTTGACGCGTTTTACAGCGAAAGGCTTGCTAAAGGAGTTTGAGTATGAAAGATCTATATGTTATCAGCGGAGTTTCGGGAATGACGGGAAATGAACTCGCGCGTCAGATTTTAAGCAAAAAAAATGGTGCGGTCGTCGGATTTGATAATTTTTTCTGCTCGTCAATTGACACCATTGAAGATCTTTTGACTGATCCCGATTTTTATTTTTTTCAGTACGATATAAATTGTTCCGCACAAATGTCGGAGATCCAATATCTTGTTAACGAGAAAAAGAAGGATTATGACCGTGTATATTACATCAACTGTGCTGCCGTTGTTCATACGGAATATTTTTACCGAATAAATTCCACTTATGACACAAACGTGACGGGCATGAGAACGTTCCTTCAGCAGGCGATAACCGTAGGCGCCGACGCTTATATAAATTGTTCGACTTCGGAAGTTTATTCAATGCAGTCATTTGCCGACGGAGGAGTCAGGGAATCCGATTTCCTTTACATGGCTAATGCCGAACACAGTCAGCGGACAAGTTACGCCGCAGGAAAACTTTTGACTGAATTTTTTATCAAAGACGCGGTGGACAGCGGTCTAATCAAGGGCTGCTCGATACGCTTTGCCAATGTTTACAGCAAAAACGAACGCTTTGCAAAGCATATAATCCCTCACATTGTGACAAGTCTTTCCGAAAGCGGACAGGTCGTCCTGCTCGAAAATTCAAGAAAGAACAAACGGACGTTCCTTCACAACAATGACAGCTGCAGCGCGGTTTTGAAGCTTCTGGATACTCCGCAGGCTCTTGACGGAACGGTCTACAATGTTGCAACAGATGAGGAAATATCAATTATTGATCTTGTATATTTAGTCGGTGAAAAACTGGGGATCGAAAAGCCTGAAATAATTTTCGAGGGCTATCGTGAATCAGACCCTGAAAGGCGCGTCCTATCCACGGAAAAAATAAGAACAAGAACGGGGTGGAAACCGGAAATTAATCTTTCGGAAGGAATAGATATGATTCTCCGATTCAGAAAAGGTGAAAAAATATGAAAGCATTTATTACTGCCGTTGCAGGAATGGCGACAAGGTTCTCGGAGGATCTTCCGGCGCCTATTCCTAAATGTATCTACAATGAAGGTAAAGCAGCGGAAACCTTGCTTTACAGAATTGTTTCTGCCGCTGCCGATTTTGATTTGATCGTAATAGTGACAGGCTTCATGGCAGATGACGTAGTTGATTACGCGGAGAAGAATCTCCCGAAAAAGATTCTTGAAAAAATCAAATTTGTAAACAATGAGTCTTATTCCGAGTATGGTTCCGGCTGGAGTCTTTACTTGGGACTTAAAGCTGTTTTTGACTCCGATCGTGATTATAATGAGATAGTGTTTGCGGAAGGCGATCTTTATTTCAGCGAAGCTGATTTTAAGCTGATAGATTCGGAACGATCAGACGTTATCACAGTAAGCACAAAACCTATCGAAGCCAAAAGCGCGGTTGCTCTTTATTTTGACAAGAAAAATATTCCGCACTATATTTTTGACACATCACACGGTGAGTTGGAAATAAAAGAACCGTTCCTGAGTATTTACAATTCGGCTCAGATATGGAAGTTTCATGACGCAAAAAGACTTCTCGGAATCATTGAAGAGATGAGTGAAAGTGATTTTTACGGAACAAATCTTGTGGTCATAAACAAATATTTTCAGGACTCCGCTTTGAGAGGTGAAAGGTTTAAAATAATTATCATGAAGGAATGGATAAATTGCAACACCGTTTCCGATTTCAGAAAAATTATATTTTAGAGGAACAATATTATGCTTGAAGAAAAATTGAATTCAATAAAAAAACACAATACCGACGGCAAAGTTAAAATTATGATTATTGGATTAGGCAGCGTGGGAAATTATCTTCTGAATTATCTTCTCAGCACAGCCGACGAAAAGATAGAAATAGTTGTTGTGGGAAGAAATTTTGAAAAAATGCAGCGAGATGTAAATATTGCTCGTATCTCCGCTTTAATCAGACGCGAAAACAGAAGCAGCGTTACTGTCGAAAGCGGAGTCGATCTTGAAAATATCGACAGTATTTCCGAATGTATTGAACGCAGCAAGCCTGACTTGATCGTGAATACCAGCCGTGTTTACGCAGGCTTGAAGTACGGTTCGATATCATGGAACAATATAAGAGCATATGGAATTTGGATACCGCTGTCTGTTAAGTATATAAGAAATATAATGCTTGCATACCAAAAAGCGGACTGCCGGGCTGTTGTTATAAATACCTCGTATTCCGATGGTACTATCCCATGGCTTAAAAGCGCAGGGATCGCATATCCTGATTTTGGAAGCGGAAACCTTAATCATCTCTTGCCGAGAATAAAATTCGCCGCTGCTTCGGAATTTGGTATCAGTGATTTCTGGAACATCGACGTAAGCATGGCTACAGCTCATTTTCATGATGTCGTTATCAGCAAAGAAGGTCAGAATGAGGGTATCGAACAGCTTCTCAGTATCCGATATAATGGAAAAGAACTTGATTTCGATCAGAATGATATTCTTTCGAAGTCAGTAATTTCTATGCCGGTGGATTCAAAGAGAAATATGATGAATGCTTCAAGCAACTTTGATATTATAGAATGTATCCTCCGTGCAGTAAGAACCGGTTCCAAAGAAGTGTTCTATTCACCGGGAGCATTTGGAGAGATCGGAGGTTATCCCGTTTCTGTGAACGGTAAAACTCTTTCTGCCGAAATTGATGAAACCTTCTTTAACATCAATGAAATGAGAGAAAAAAACAGGCTGTCTATAGCGCTGGACGGCATTGAGAAAATCGAAAACGGCTGCATGACTTATACCGACGAGCTTATCATGAAGACCGAAAAGGTTTTTAAAGTCAAGCTTCCGAAAAATGTTGCTTTTGACGAAATCGACTCAACGGCTGAATTTATTATTGAAAAAATAATAAAGCCTAATTTAAAATAAGATAGATGATAGTAAAATTGCGGATAATATGTGCCTCCTGCGGCGCAGAAAAATTGCAAAATTAACGATCTTTCAAACCACATAAATAAGTGATTTTCATTTTTACAGTCGGTTGAAAATAAGATATACGGAGAAATAATAATGAATGCTGAAAAATTTACGGAAATTATAGGGTCGGACTTCTATTCCGGCGTCCCGGACAGTCAATTGAAAGCTCTGTGCAACTTTTTAATGAATAAATACGGGATCGACCCAAACCACCATGTGATCTCCGCAAACGAAGGAACATGCGTTTCGCTTGCGGCGGGATACCACCTTGCTACGGGAAAAGTTCCCGTAGTATATATGCAAAACAGCGGAGAGGGAAACATTATCAATCCGACAGCAAGTCTTTTAAACGATAAGGTATATGCTATCCCTATGATTTTTGTCATAGGTTGGAGAGGCGAACCCGGGATACATGATGAACCTCAGCACATTTTCCAAGGTGAGATAACCCTAAAAATTCTTGATGATATGGATATAACTTCTTTTGTTATAGGAAAAAATACATCGGACGAAGAATTGGAAAATGTCATGAAGGAGTACAGAAAGCTTCTTGCCAAAGGGAAAAATGTCGCTTTTGTCGTTCGTAAGGGCGCGCTTACTTATGATGAAAAAACAGAATATAAAAATAACAGCACAATGCTTCGTGAGAATATTATCAGCCACATTGTAAATATTTCAGGCGAAGATCCTATAGTTTCAACAACGGGAAAAGCAAGCCGCGAGCTTTTTGAGATCCGTGAATCCAACTCTCAGGGTCATAAATATGATTTTCTCACGGTCGGATCAATGGGACACAGTTCATCAATTGCTCTTGGAATAGCGCTTAACAAACCCAAAACAAAGGTTTGGTGTATTGACGGTGACGGAGCAGCACTCATGCACATGGGGGCAATGGCGGTGATAGGAGCGAATTCCCCGCGTAATCTTGTACATATAGTTATTAATAATTCGGCTCATGAGACGGTGGGAGGGATGCCGACGGTTGCTTCCAAGATAGATTTGGTAGGCATTGCGAGAGCCTGCGGTTACTCTTCTGCGGTCAGCGTCGATGATTTTGAATCACTTGACTCGGCTCTCGAATCGGCGAAAACAAAAAACGAGCTTTCTTTCATTGAAGTCAAATGTGCCATAGGTGCGAGAGATGATCTCGGAAGACCCACGACGACTGCAATAGAGAATAAAGACAACTTCATGAACTATCTGAAACAGCTGTAATTTTCATATCAAGTTGAAACCGATAGTTTAGCAAATATTTTTAGTCAACACCTCACAGAGATTGCCTTAATTTCCGGAGGTTCAAGGGACGCTTTCTGTCAAAGCGTCCCTCTTCCAATTTTGGAACAAGTTCTCTTCGCCGTTTCACGGTAAAGCAATAAAGTATGTTCATGGATTATTTACTCATTCAAAAACCGTGAGAAAAAAGTTATTGATAATATTGATGTACTGTGTTATAATTATAGCCATCTCGGCGTGATCCTGTAATTTGTTGATTAAGAGTCGAAGCGGCTGCGGAAAAATTATGGATTATAAGTAATAACGAAGGGTGATAGTTTATGAAATTTAAGATCAAACAGTTAAGTGTAATAATAGCGGCAATTTTGGTGATGTCTTCTGCCGGATGCGGTTCTGTTTCGGACAGCGGCATGACAAGCAGTGAAAGCACATCTCTTGAAGTCAGCTCATCGGTTGTAAGTGTACCCGATATAAATATAACTGATATGAGCATCCCTGATGTCAGTCTGCCCGATATGAGCATTCCGGATGTCAGTGTTCCGTCGTTCGATTTCTCGTCCTCTGCATTTTCGGGTGCATCAGAAGTTTCTTCCGATTATATGTCGGATATAAGTTCAGAACCCGAAAGTTCGGTTATTCTATCCGATCCTGCCGCAACGCAAACGATAGGCGACAGTGAAATGGGTTATCTTGATATTCCTGCTGATTTCTTGCGGTTTGAAGATGTGGCGGGGAACGCCGATCTGCAGTACAGCGATAAGTCGGCAACCACTATTTTTACGCTGAACACTCTCGGCGATGAAGATCCGGATTCGCTTGACCTTGAGGCCGGGGCACAAGCCCTTGCCAAAGATCTTCAAGACAAAGGTGCGCAGGGACTCACCGGCGCAAGGGTTACTGTTGCAGGAAAATATGAAGCGATTCAGGTCTACGGCTATTGGCCGGAAGATGATACGTTTCTTGTTGTTGACCTATTCAAGACAAGCAAAAGGGGTATCTATTTAGCGGTTGAGTTTCCGTCGGATAATGCCGAGATAGTGAAATACCTGGATACATATAGAGAGTGATAACAAAAACCACATCCGAGAAACTTGCAGATATTGGCTTCTCGGATGTGGTTAAATTTTTTGTATGACATTGCAGATCCCATTCGTTTTCTCCGAAGGGAAGGAATGGGGCTTTTGATGCATAGTGCTGCATGTCCATGCACTCCCGAATAGTTTCACATGACGTTTTACGTTAACAGTTAAATTGGATTATCTGATTGACGTATTAATAAAAAATATATAAGGCAATACCGCACAAAGTACGCCTAACGGCTCAGCACCAAATCTGCTTGCATATTTTCCGTCATAGTACACAAAACTCCCTTGAAATACGTCAGTA
>CACYDE010000190.1 GCA_902773045.1 uncultured Ruminococcus sp.
GTACGACAGTATGCCTTCGTCCTCCGCCTTGCTCTGCACTTACCGGCATTGTCTCCTTTTGTCCGTCTATTTATTTGGATTGCTATAATTTACTTAATAATATCTTTACCACCCATATAAGGTCTTAATGCCTCCGGAATTCTGACCGAACCGTCCTCATTGAGATTGTTTTCAAGGAATGCGATCAACATTCTCGGCGGCGCAACGACCGTGTTGTTGAGAGTGTGAGCGAAGTATTTATTTTTTCCTGCGCTGACTCTGATCTTAAGACGGCGAGCCTGAGCGTCTCCGAGATTCGAGCATGAACCAACTTCAAAATACTTCTTCTGACGAGGCGACCATGCCTCAACGTCGATACTCTTAACTTTAAGATCGGCGAGATCTCCCGAACAGCATTCAAGCGTACGAACAGGAATATCAAGCGAACGGAAAAGATCAACCGTATTCTGCCAAAGCTTATCAAACCACATTTTGCTTTCCTCGGGTTTGCAGACTACGATCATCTCCTGTTTTTCAAACTGATGAATACGATAGACTCCGCGTTCCTCGATTCCGTGAGCGCCTTTTTCCTTTCTGAAACAAGGCGAATAGCTTGTCAGAGTCTTCGGAAGCTCTTCCTCTTTGATTACCGTATCAATGAATTTTCCGATCATGGAGTGTTCGCTTGTTCCGATGAGATAAAGGTCTTCCCCTTCGATCTTATACATCATAGCGTCCATTTCGGCAAAGCTCATTACACCCGTGACAACATCACTTCTTATCATGAACGGCGGAACACAATATGTGAAGCCTCTGTCGATCATAAAATCACGGGCATAGCTGATAACTGCGGAATGCAGTCTCGCAATATCTCCCATAAGATAATAGAATCCGTTTCCGGCAACTCTTCTTGCGCTGTCAAGGTCAATTCCGCTGAGCTTCTCCATAATATCCGTATGATACGGAATTTCGAAATCCGGAACAAACGGATCTCCGTACTTTTGGATCTCAACGTTTTCGCTGTCGTCCTTTCCGATCGGAACGCTTTCGTCAATTATGTTCGGAATTGTCATCATAATCTTCTTGACTTTTTCTCCGAGTTCTGTTTCAAGAACTTCAAGGCGTGCCAGCTCCTCGGACTTCTCTGTTACGAGTTTTTTCATCTCCTCGGCTTCGTCTTTCTTTCCCTGACCCATCAAAGCGCCGATCTGCTTTGAATATTTATTTCTTTCAGCTCTCAGCGCGTCAGCCTGCTGCTGAGAAGATCTTCTTTGATTATCAAGTTCAATGACCTCATCAACAAGCGGAAGCTTGCTGTCCTGGAACTTCTTCTTTATATTCTCCTTAACAGCCTCCGGGTTCTCTCTCAAAAATTTAATGTCTATCATTTTAAATTTCTCCTTCCGGTTTCATATTATTCATTAATGACTCTTACAGCCTGCATTTATTCTTTCAGTTGTCGTCTTTAAAATGCTTCATAAGCTCTTTAAGATCGTCCTCGCCGTAAAATTCAAGAACCAAAGTTCCCGAATTTTTATTTTTCTGATTGACGACGACTTTTCTTCCGAAGCTTTCGCTGAGTGATAATTCCACTTCACGATAATACTGCGGACGGCGGTCAATTTTCTCGGAAACCGTTTTTTCCTCGTTTTCCTTTTCCTTATTAATATTCTGAACACGCTTTTCGGTTTCTCTTACAGAAAGGTTGTTTTCAACTATCTCTTTCGCAACTTCCTCCATGATCTCCTCGTCGTCAAGACCGAGAAGCGCTCTCGCGTGACCCGAAGATATATCTCCGTTAGTAAGCATATTTTTTATACTTTCGGGAAGCTTCATCAGACGAAGCGTATTCGCAACCGAAGAACGCGATTTATTGACCGTACTTGCAATTTGCTCCTGAGTCATTTCATATTCTTTCATCAAAGCGTCATAACCCATCGCAAGCTCCAGATCGGACAGATCCTCTCTCTGCAAGTTTTCGATCAGCGCAAGCTCCATTGTCTGAGCGTCGGTCAATTCCCTGATAACAACGGGAACCTCTGTCAGGCCTGCCATTCGTGCCGCTCTGAAACGTCTTTCTCCCGCGACGATCTCATATCCTCCTCCGAAGATCGGACGAACGACCAAAGGCTGAAGAACACCGTGCTGAGCTATCGAATCCGAAAGCTCATTGAGCGCCTCCGGTTCAAACTCCTGTCTTGGCTGTTTTCGGTTAGGCTCTATCTCGGATATTTTCAGGGTTACGGTGCTGTTCTGATCTTCGCTTTCATTCTGCATAAAGATCTCGCTCAGACCTCTTCCCAATCCGCTCTTTTTAGCTGCCATATTCCTGCTCCTTTATCTTTTCTCGATCTCCTTAGCCAATTCCATGTAAGCAACGCTTCCCTTTCCGCCTCGGTCATAATACATGATCGGAGTTCCGAAGCTCGGAGCTTCGCTGAGTCTTACAGCTCTCGGAATAACAGTATTAAATACCTTTCTCGGGAAAAATCTTTTGACTTCCTCAACGACCTGCTGAGTAAGGTTAAGTCTTCCGTCATACATGGTCAGAAGAACTCCCTCAATATCAATATGTTCGTTATATGATCGTTTAACTCTTCTCACTGTATTCATGAGCTGAGAAAGACCCTCCAAAGCGTAATATTCACATTGGATCGGAACCAATATGGTATCGCAAAGACACAAAGCGTTCACTGTTATAAGTCCCAGAGACGGAGGACAGTCAATAATTATATAATCATATTCCTCACGAAGCGGGATAACGGCATTTTTCAGGATAGCTTCCCTGTGCTGTCTGTCTGCGATCTCAAGTTCTGCGGCAGCGAGGTCAAGGCTTGACGGAAGAATATCAAGATTCTGAAATTGTGTTTTAACAACAACGTCTTTTCCTTCCGCTCCCTCAACGAAGATATCGTATGTACTGTGTTTTACGGCTCTTTTATCGACGCCGACGCCGCTTGTTGCATTTCCCTGAGGGTCAATGTCGATCATAAGAACTTTTTTCCCCAATTTTCCAAGACCTGCGGAAAGGTTGACCGAGGTCGTAGTTTTTCCGACTCCGCCTTTCTGATTGGCTATGGCGATAATTTTACTCATCATTTTTTTCCTTTCTTTAATCTTTATTTCTCGGTAAATTTATATGTTTATTTAAACTGATATCTATTATATCATTTTACGGAAGCAATTAAAAGACTTTTCGGTATTTTTTTATAATTTGTAATATGTTTCACGTGAAACAATATATTGCTGCCTTTAAAGAATATGCCAAATTCTTTTTAACGGAATAATAATCTATATTTCAAAGAAACTATGATTTATCGTTCGATACGGTATTAATAAATAACTTAAACTTTCCACATGTAAAATGCCCTTTTTCCTCATTAACTCAGCTCTTGCCTTAAATATAGCTTAGAGAAAAATATACGCAAAGGGTTCGGGGCGACAGCCACGATAGGCGGCGGGCGAAGTCCGCCGTCCTCTTAGCCCCCTCTTCCTTGAGGCAATGTCATCAACTTAAGGAAATGCTTGCATTTCCTTAAAAAAATAAATATCCCGTTAACTCCATATTGTTTTTGACTTAACTGAGAAAACATAAACGTTTTCTCAGTTAAGTTGATGACA
>CACYDE010000191.1 GCA_902773045.1 uncultured Ruminococcus sp.
AATTAATGGAAAAACAGTTACTGTTCATAACAGCATATATATTGATGCTGTCTATGTTGATTCAGAAATAGAACTTGAACATTATTTCAAATGATAATAACCGCCCTCACCCGAGAGCGGTATTCTTTTACCCGAAAAGAGGTGAGAAAATGAGCTATATACCCGATTGCAGAACGGACGAATACTACAACGAAAAATATCTGAATGAAATAGACAAAAAGTTTGTCAGCGGCTATGACTGGTGTGTAGAACAGGTCAAGTGTGCCTTTGAAAACATAGACGATTTTACTTTAAGAGATGAACTTGATGTACGACCGTCCGATATCGTGAAAGTTGCCGAAGCTATGAAGCCGTGGTTTGAAAGGTGGCTTGAAAGTGACCGTGACGAGTTAATAACCTCAATGCTCGATGATATGAGCGAAGAAGAATACAAAAAGCGAAAACAAGAAGTTGATAACAAACAAGCAGACTAAGCACCCGTTTGAGGTGCTTTTTTAATACCCATGTTAGGACTGCTCAAAAATGAGCCGTCCTAATCGGTCAGCAGATCAGACCTTAAACAGTCGCACTCGAGCGGACAGTTACACGCTTAAAACAACTTAGAGGGAAGTTTTCGTTTATGAAAACAGAAGATTTGAAATCACAAGGACTCACCGATGAACAGATAGCCTTCGTCATGGCTGAGAACGGCAAGGACGTCAAGCGGGAAAAGGACAAGACGGACAGCTACAAAACCCAGCTTAACACGGAAAAGAGAGCTTGAAAGCCTTTGACGGCGTGGACGCTGCGGAGATTAGAAACAAGATCACTGCTTTCACAAATGACCTTGACGATAATAAAAGACGGCTCGGTTGAGCGTTTTTTTAAGTACTTGCAGTTTGCGCAGGATTATGGTATAATAAGCTTTAAATAAAAATTAAACTGAGGAAGTGTATTCCATGACAACATTACAGACTGTAGAATTCATTCTTGTAATTGTAATTGCAGTTGTTTTTTGCTTTTTTACATTTTATCTTCTTTTAAAAAACAAAAAAATGAAAAAGAATTACGAAAAAAGAATAAAAATTCTTGAAAAAGAAGCGCGTTTCGATCATCTGACGGGAGTTCTCTCAAGGCGTGCTTTTACTTCCGAAGTTGAATCCGCTCTTGCGGTCGATCCGAAAGGAACTTTTTTGATATTTGATATTAACGAATTTAAAACAGTGAACGACACATTCGGTCATGTTGAGGGCGACCATCTTATAAAAAGATATGCGTCAAAACTGCAGAAAGCATTCGACAAAAATCTTGTGGGAAGACTTGGCGGTGACGAGTTCGTTGTGTTTATATCCGGAGCGCATGACAAAAACGATATAAATTCCAGGATCATGAAATCAGGAGTTTCGGAATTTTCGGATAAACCGACAAAGCTTAAACTGACCTCATGCTGCGGAGCAGCGATCGCACCGGAACACGGTTCAGACTTTGACGAGCTTTATCAAAAAGCAGATAAAGCGCTGTACCGTTCAAAACAATCTGCGCATGAAATAGTTTACTGCAAATAAATTATAAAAATATAACGAGGTATTGTTCATAAAAACTTTACCGAACGTTAATTATACCATTCATTATTTGTTGGTAATATATATAGGGTGTAGCGTATGTTCAGAAAACGTATCAAGAAAAATGATTATGTGGAAAATAGGGTCAAACCGCCCAAAAAACGTAATCTAAGATTCAGCGTAAAATTCAATAAAAGATTTTCAAAGAAACTGGAGCTTCATTCTTTGACCCGTTTAAAAAATGATTTTCCTCAGATCAGGGACGCTTACATAATGTTCTCGAAAAAGGAACCGTATATTATTACAGCTTCTTCTTCAATTGTAGGAAACAGGAAAACTCAGGAGGACAGTTTTTTTGTGACTCCATCCGATCGGGTTTCTCCTTTTAAGCTTTCGCGCTCGTTTGCGGTCGTGTGCGATGGAATGGGTGGTTTGGAAGCAGGTGACAGAGCGAGCATGACCGCCGTTTCAATGATGAAGCTTGCAGTCAGCAAACTCCCTACGAAAAAAGTGGACATTCCTCATTTTTTCAGCGAGATGCTTGATTATATTGATTGTGAGATCAACGGTTGGAAAGACCTTGAAACCGACAAAGGTTCCGGAACCACTCTTGTTTCTGTTTTAATAGAAAACAGGAGGCTCTACTGGGCAAGCGTCGGTGACAGTTCTATTTTTATGTTTCAGGACGATACATTGAAAAAACTAACAAATGAACATAATTACCGAATGTATCTTGAAAAGCTTGTTTCAAACGGAAAAATTACTCAGCGCGAAGCAGATGAGGATCCTCAGCAATACGCCCTTCTCAGTTATGTCGGAATGGGCGGGATCGCGTTTCGCGACATCAATTCAAGACCGTATGCTATGCGTGACGGTGATATGCTGATTCTTTGTACAGACGGGATCACCGACGCTTTGACTAAAAATGAACTGGAAGATATAATTAGAGAAAATTTTGAAGATGTTTATAAATGCTGTGATGAAATAACGTCAGCCGTCCGGAGGAAAAAAATACATTCTCAGGATAACGCTACCGTCGTTATCGTTCATTATGTGGAATAATATAGTTATAATAATTTTAGCGATTGAAAGGAGCCTTTGAATGAAAAGATGCCTAAATTGTCGAAAAACATACGAAGAAGATCAGACAGAGTGCCCCTATTGCGGCTATAAACCGCGTTCTAAGGCTATTACTAAAAAAATTGACGATACACAAGAATTCGATATAACCTCAATAACAAAAACATTTAAAAATTCAAAAAACAAAAGCAAAAATGTACGTTCGTCTTCGGGGCGCCCGTCTTCATTTTATCTGGGAAGCGGAGAACGTCTGAACAAACGCTATTCGGTGATGAGCGTTATGGGCTTCGGATTGTTCGGAGTTGCTTATGAATGTTTTGACAGCTATACTCAGAATAATGTTGTAGTGAAGGAGTATATGCCTTCATTTCTCGTTACCAGATCTCAAAACGGGCGTGAGGTTGAACCGCTTTCCGATGAAGCCGAGGTCACTTTTTCGATCGGGGTGGATTCTTTCATTGATGAAAACAACAAACTCAGTTCCAATGACGTTGAATGTGTTCCACCGATGATCGAAAGCTTCAAACAGAACAATACGTCCTATGTTGTTACAGAGTTGGTTCGGGGAGAAGCGCTGAGTTCCATCATAAAACGCAAAGGGAAACTGACCTATCACGCAACAATTACGATCATCACAGGGGTTCTTCAAGGACTTCGGAAGCTTAATAAAATAGGCATCATTCACGGGGATATCTGTCCCGACAATATAATTGTTACCTCGGAAGGAGATACTTACCTTCTGGATTACAATCTTTCCGATTTCAACAAGAATGTTTACACCCAGAGAGACTCGGGGAAGCTTCGTTCGGGTTACAGCGCGCTTGAGATGTACTATTTGAATCTTGAGCAGGGACCTTGGACAGATGTTTATGCCGCTGCTGCGACAATGTATAAAATGCTTACGGGAATAACCGTTCCCTCGGCTATCAAAAGAAACACTAATGACACCCTGACGTCGCTTTCAAAGCTTGGCGTTCCTATAACTCATTCGGCAGAAAAAGCAATGTTCAAAGCTTTGAAAGTCGACTATGAAAAACGAACTCAGAATCCTGAAGATTTTCTGAACGGACTGATGGGGGACGGATTCGACAACCTTGCCGTAGAGAAAGAAACTTCTTCACCTGTCTCAAAACCGCCTTCACGTCCTCAGACCTACAAAAAAGAAAGCCGGGTGGGAAGCAAGATCTTAAACGGTGTACTTGTTTTTCTTATTCTTTCAATAATAGCAGTCGTAATATGGCTTTTTATTTCAGGTGTTTTCCCGATGCCCGAGGCGATAGGAAGTCTGTTTAATTCCGAAGACGCGTCGAGTGTTAAAAATACAGAATCGGATTTCGAAAAAGAAAACGACGCGGAAGATCATGACGGATTTATCGGCGATTTTTATGAAAGCAGAAAAGAAAACTCAGAATCCGAAGCGAATTCAAGCAGCAGTATTATTGACGGGATCATCAGCGGTGTGACAAGCTTTGTCGAAGAACAATTTTCATCTCAGGATGAAAATGAGAATGATTACAGCTACGATGACGGCGGTTACAGCGAATATTATGACGATAATTATGACGAAAGTTATTCGGCTGACGATCAGTATAATGATAATGGCGAGAGCGAACAGAATTATGATTATTATGATCCCGATGATTACAGCGAAAGCGTTTATCCGGAGTCGTCTGTTGAAGATTCGTCGTCGGAGTCGGAGAATATTTTTGAAAGCATAACCAATGTTATATCAAGCTTGATCTGATGGTGGAATATGGTTTAAGACAGGTTTCATAGTGAGACTTGTTTCCAAAAGAAAAGTGTTTATGGAGGAAAAGAAAATGAAAAAGATGAAAAAGATGATCGCGGGATTTATTTTTTCCGTGATAATGGCGGTTGTTTTTTCTGCTGCGGCGTATGCGGAGACAAATGATGTTTCAGCTGTGGTGACGGGTGACGGACGGATCTATCTTGCTTTGGGTGTTCTTGCGGGAGCTGTCGTAGTCGTTGTACTTATGCTTCTTCTTAAAAAGAAATCCGATAAGTAATTTGTTGCATATAGGCATAACGGTACTATTTATATACTGTGTATATAGTTTTATCCCAAAAATGTAAAAACAATCCCTTGAACGTTATTTTTTAATTTGACGTTCAAGGGATTGTTTATATAAAAAGGAGAAGCAAAATCAAACTATAGAAAATGAAATAAACAACCGGACAATAAATATATCAAGCTAATAATATATGTTAATGTCTTTTATATAAAATCAATGATCTTTCTTGTCTTTAAAAGGAACTCCGGTAATTTCGAAGATGTTTCTTTCTCCTTTGGCTGAAAGATGAAGGCTGTTTTCGAATATACGGCCTGTTGCCTGAAAACCGATATCTTTTACCAAAGTGACGATATGTCCTGTGATATGACAATATCCATATTCATCTATCGTTCCTTCAACAGGCTCACAGTGATCAAGCATATTCATTTCACCGTTAAGTTTGCCGTTTCTGACATTATAAGATAAACTTCCGTATTTTATTCCCACGGGAGTCTGCATCAAGATATTATAATTATTTTCATACATATAAAATCCACCACATATCACTTGAAAGAAAAAAATATAAAAAATTCAACAATTATATTATAATTTTTCTTTAAAAAAAATAAACGGACAATAATATATCAATGTGTAAAATTGGGTCAATGCAAGAGAATTGACGGTTACTTCTCAATAGTCTAAAATTTATTGGACAAATATGTAATGTTAACCGTTTACATTTTATGGATAATTGTGTATAATAAATTACGATAGATAGTTTTGATGATTAAAACTTATGAAATCATCATTTTTATATCTGGGAATCATTCGTCCAAGCCGATATAAAAGAATTGTGTTGATTTAATATATCGGCAATATATTTTAAAAAGGAAAGAAGGTAAGTCTGTGAAGCATGAGATCACATCTATGAATACAAAGAAATCCCTCGCAAACTCCCTGAGGAAAGCGATGGAAAGGAAAACCTTTTCAAAAATTACGGTCAGCGAAATAATTGAGGACTGCGGTGTGAACCGAAAAACATTTTATTATCATTTTCAGGATATTTATGCGCTTCTTAAGTGGATGCTTGAACAGGATGCTATTGAGGTGGTGAAAAAATTTGACCTTATCGTTGATTATGAAGAGGCATTGATGTTTGTTATGAATTACGTTGAAAGCAATCAGCATATCATAAACTGCGCGTATGACTCTATAGGACACGATCACGTTAAAAGCTTTTTCTACTCCGATTTTATCGAATTGGCTTCCACACTTATCACGAGTGCAGAGAAAAAACTCGGAAAAAGTCTGGAAGAGGATTACAAGAATTTTATGTGTAAATTCTATACCGAGGCTCTTTCAGGCATGCTGATGGACTGGATAAAAAACAGAGAAACAGTAGATAAAGCCAAAGTTATAAATTATATTTCATCAACGATAAGAAATTCTCTGATAAGCATAATAGAAACTTCCGGATACAAATCAAACGGAGCTGCAGGAATTTGATTTTAATGTAAAATATCCGCATCAGGAAGAACTGACGGAAGTTTTTCACCCGGCATTATTGTGCTTCTTATGGAAAGATCGCTTGATCGGTATTTTTCGTAAGTTGTGGACATTGTTTTAAAAACAGGACAAATTTACATGTCGGAGTGTGGTATATCCGTTCAATATTATGGTGTGTTAAACGTGCTTGGTTGAGAATATCTCATCTGAGCGCGTTTCTGTTTTTCCATGGTAAGAATTAAGGCAATACCGCACAAAGACCGATTGCAGAAATAATGTGCGTTAACGTTATTGTCAACACACCCTGATAATGGATAATAAAGCACAGCACAAGAACCGGTAAAAGGCTTTGTGCTGTGTTTTTTTATTTGGTGACACGAAAGGAATATTAGCAGATGTCAATATTCATTAATATGTATGATCGCAGATTTCTTTTATTTTATCTCTTAGTTTAAAGTAATCTTCCATTGCTGCGGGCTTATTGTTTGGATTGCGAAGGAGTGCGGCAGGGTGAAGAGTAGCCATAAGGAGAGTGTCGTTTCGCTCAAAGAAGATTCCGTGTTCTTTGGTGATCTTGATATCGGGTTTTATGACCTTCATCGCGGAGATCCTACCCAAACAGACTATGATCTTCGGCTTTATAAGTTTTACTTGATTTCTGAGCCAAAAAATACACTGTTCCTGTTCCTCGGGTTTTGGATCTCTGTTTTTCGGAGGACGGCACTTAACCATGTTTGCGATATAGATATTTTTGTTGCGGTCAAGATCAATGACAGCCAGCATCTTGTCGAGAAGCTGACCGCCGCGGCCCACAAACGGTTCGCCTTTAAGATCCTCCTGTTCACCCGGTCCTTCTCCGATAAACATAACCTCGGCATTGGGATTTCCGATTCCGAACACGAGGTTTGTTCTCGTCTGACACAATTCACATTTTCTGCATTTATAACATTCGGACTTCAGATCCTCCCAATTTTCATACATTTTCATGAACTATACCTTTTGGACACCTCTAAAAACCTCCTGCCGCCCATCTGCACCGTATCTTCATCCGTCATATCGCCCAAAATTTCTTGACATACGTCAGTATGCTTTTGTCCTCCGCCTTGCTCTGCACTCACCGGCATCGTCTCCTTTTGTCCGTCTATTTATTTGGATTGCTATAGGTTTTCAGAGATGTCTTTTTGCCTTTCCGATAAATTTTTTGATCTTTATAATTTTATCACAATCTCGGAATAATTACAATATTGCATACAAATTCGTTTCCGAAATTATTGATTTTTTCATAAATTAGGTGTAAAATAATAACGGATATTGCCCTTGATCTTTGGACAATAAAAATTTATATGGAATGGTGATAAAAAATGAAGGTTATTGTTGAAACATCGGCTCGTCATATTCACGTAACTCAGGAAGTTCTTGAAACATTGTACGGCGCAGGTGCAGCGCTTACGAAGAAAAAAGACTTGTCACAGCCGGGTCAGTTTGCTTGTGCGGAAAAAGTAACGGTTGTCGGTCCGAAAGGCGAACTTACCATGTCGATTCTGGGTCCGTTCAGAAAAGAAACTCAGGTCGAGGTTTCTCTCACAGACGCAAGAAAAATCGGAATTGCAGCGCCGATCAGAGAAAGCGGAGATATCATCGGAACTCCGGGCTGCAAGCTGGTGGGACCGAAGGGTGAATGCGAGATCGAATGCGGTGTTATCGCAGCAAAAAGACATATTCATCTTACTCCCGAGGAAGCCGATGAATTCGGATTAAAGGATAAGCAGATCGTTTCCGTTGAGGTCGATGCGGGAACAGGAAGAAAACTTACTTTTGGAGATGTAGTAGTTCGTGTCAGATCTGATTTTGCGCCTGCTATGCATATTGATACCGATGAGGCCAATGCCGCAGCCATAAGCGGAGTTGTGGAAGGAATCATTATTCCGTAATGAAGCTGAGAAGTATATGTCTGTCTGTTTTCGGCATTATTTTCGTGTCGCTTGTAATGCTGATGAACGGACTTTGCACGACAATCGGATCCGAAAAAAGCGATGATATTTTGAAGATAGAGGGGATCGACCCTACGGATATGTCACAATATTACGCGATGGGCGAATATTATCCTCCCGATGAAGTTGATACCATCAACATAAACTGGGTAGGCGGCCGTGTTGAGATCGTCGGATACGAAGAAGATTTTTATTTTGTTGAGGAAGCGGCGACCCGTCAGCTTATGGAGAACGAACGGCTTTCATATAGTCTGGACGGAAATGTTTTTTCGGTTTATTACGTTGAAAGCGAGGAAAACGTAATTGACGACGCTTTTAAAAAAATAGAAATACGTATTCCGAAACAGTTTTCAAAAAATCTGAAATCGGTCAATGTTAACACAAACGGAGAAGTAGTTTTCAAAAATTTTAATGCCGAAAATATCTCTGTAAATAATATAAACAGTCAGGTCTGTTTTGAGGACGTTTACTCTCAGAATGCAAAAATTGAAACGGACGACGGAAATGTTGTTTTGAACGTCACCAACGGAATAGGTTATAACGTCAGTTTTGAATCAAAACAGGGTGTGATGAAATCTTACATTGATAACGGTAAGAATAATTATATCAGCGGAGACGGAAAATATTCGTATTCGGTAAAGACCAAATCAGGAAATCTGGATGTTGCCTTGATAACGAATTGATGAAATACATTTAGCATGTTTCTGTCGGAATAAAAAAGATCGTCAGCTTGGTTTTGCTATGCCAAGCTGACGATCTTTTTTAGAGATTATGTTAGGGGATATGGGGAAATACTTATTAACTCAAACTTCCCACATATTATAGCAATCCAAATAAATAGACGGACAAAAGGAGACGATGCCGGTAAGTGCAGAGCAAGGCGGAGGACGAAGGCATACTGGC
>CACYDE010000192.1 GCA_902773045.1 uncultured Ruminococcus sp.
TTCGGGCGTATTTCAAGGACGATGACACAGCCATGCGTGCGCCTGCGCGCCGAACTTGTCTGGATATTTGTTTGGTTTGCTATAGTACCGGTTGAATGGGTTCGGTGCGATAGCCCCGATGGGTTAGAGGGCGAAGCCCTCTAACCCGAAAGCAGCCTTTCCCTTGAGGGAAAGGGGGTTGGGGGTATGGGTGACGGCTAAAGCTTTGATCGAAGAATAAGCTTGGATTCGATAGCGAAAATTATTCTTTACATCGACAACCCACGACAGACTCTACGTTCATTGTAATTTTCAATATGGGAAATTTGAGTCATTAAGTTATACACAACAGGTTGTGCTGCCATTAAGTCATGTTCCTTAGTATCGGCAGCCCGAGATAAATACTGCTTAAATAATATTTACTATGCCGTCGAAGGACGGTTTACAGATTCGAGGTTTTAGTATGTCCGAATTTAAGAATGTTGAGATCAGACCTATGACAATAGACGATTATGACGAGATCTTTGCAATGTGGCAGATCACCACGAAAAGAGCGTTGTCCGAAGCGGACAGCAGGGAAAATATTGATTTCTATCTGAAAAGAAATCCCGGAATGTCCCAGGTCGCAGTCGTTGACGGGAAAATAGTCGGAACCGTTCTTTGCGGTCATGACGGAAGAAGAGGATTCATTCATCACATGGCTGTTGCGGAGAATTACAGACGTCATAATATTGCGAAAAAAATGGCGAAGACCGCGCTCGACGCTCTTTCAAACGAAGGCATTTCCAAAACCCATATTTTCTGTTACACAAACAACAATCTCGGTCAGAGCTTTTGGACGGCCCTGGGCTGGCAAAAGAGAGATGATGTATTCGTATTTTCATATACGTACAAAAAAGAATAGGGGAGTTGTTTAATGAAAGCAACAACGTTAAGATCAGGCGAGAGGAAAAAAACAAATTACGCTTTGAGGGCTTTCGTCTGGGGTGCGGTCATAGCTGCGGTTTTCATTGTTCCATGTATGATAAAAGATCATGGAATGTATCTCTATGCAGGTGACTTTAACGCACAGGTGATCCCTTTTTATCAGGTGATGAGCGCTGCGATAAAGAACGGCGAATGGGGTTGGAACTGGTATACGGATCTTGGAACTTCCTTTGTGGGAGCGTATTCGTTTTACAATCTGGGAAGTCCGTTTTTCTGGATCCTTGTTCCTTTTCCCGTTGATTCCATACCATATCTGCTGGGACCGCTGACGATCGTGAAATTCGGTTTATCGTCCCTCAATGCTTATATTTTTCTGAGGCGTTACACAAAAGATAAGAATAATGCCGTGATCGGGGCAATGCTTTATGCCTTTTCGGGATTTGCGATCTATGGAATGGTTTTCCATTTCAGCGACGCTCTTGTCTTTTTCCCGCTTCTTCTGGTTTCTCTCGATTCGCTTATTTATGAAAATAAACGAGGAAGATTTGCCTTTATGGTTGCGTTGTGCGCGTTTGTCAATTACTACTTTTTCATGGCGGAGGCTGTTTTCTGTGCGATATACTGGATCGTAAGGCTTGCGTCGAAAAGCTACAAATGCGCTGCGAAGGACGTTGTCTATACAATCATAGAGGCGATACTCGGAGCGGGAATGGGTCTGATAATACTTCTTCCGTCGATATATCATGTCATCGGAAACTCGCGTATAAGCGCGGAAGACTTTACCGGGTGGAAATATTGGTTTTACGCCAATTCAAGCGCGTATGCGGAGATACTTCTTTCGTTCTTCGTTCCTCCCGAACTTGCAAATCAGGATATTTATGTTCCCGGATACGACAGCGCGTGGAAATCAATAAATGCTTTTCTTCCGCTTTTCGGAATGGCAGGAGTTTTTGCCGTTCTGTTCAACAAGAACCGCAACAAATGGATGCGTGTGTTTTACGCTGTATGCGGACTGTTTATGTTCATTCCGGTTTTGAACAGTTCGTTTCAGATGTTTTCAAACTTTGACTATCACCGCTGGTTTTTCATGCTGCTTCTCATCATGTCGATGGGTTCCGTGACGGCTTTGGAGGATCCTTCCACAAAGTGGAAAAAAGCGATCGTTTGCGATATGGTTTGTACGATCGTTATCGCTTTGATAATCGGTTTCACTCCGGAAAAAATCACGACCGGCATTATCCCCAAGACGCAGATAGGACTTTCGGGTTCTACAGCGCATTTCTGGATATACATATCCGTTGCAATGATAAATATTGCGATCCTGACGCTTTTTATCAAAGAATACAAAAAGAACAAAGCAGCGTTTAAACGTCTGGGTGCTTTGATAACCGCAGTGGCTGTCATGATAACCATGTCGTCGTCGTTTGTTTTTATGAAAATCATAGGCGATGAAAGTACGGATATCGTCGGAATGAACATTCTCAACAAGGGCAATGAGATAAAAATCGACGATATTCAGGATTGGCGCTCCGATGTTGTAACGCTTACCAGCTACAGTACAAAAGTGTTCGACAGCGAAAATGTTGAGAGTGATGATTATGCGATAATAAAGGAACAGGGAGATAAATACATTGAAAGTCTCACGCTGAATAAAGACTCTGTTTATTATGACGGCGATGATAACCTGACTATGTTCTGGCGGATCCCCGGATTCCAGTGCTTCCATAGTACAATCAACACGTCTGTCATTGATTTTCTTCAAGACGGGTTCAATATGACCCGACAAACGCTCACCGACTGGTCGATGGGTATGTACGGATTGAGAAGTTTCTTTTCCGTAAAATATCTGTTCAATCATGAGGAAACTTCGCTGAAGATCGAAGACGAAACAGGGGATTGTATCCTTCCCGGCTGGGAATATTACGACACCCAAAACGGATACGATATATACGAAAACAAGTATGTTCTTCCGATGGGGCTTACTTATGATAAATATATTTCCTTCATGGATTTCGAAGAGATCCCCGTTCAATACAGACATATTGTAATGCTTGACGCTTACGTTGCATCGTCTTTTGAGGAGATGTTTGACTGCGCAGCGCTCGGAATGGATCAGGTTATTTCCGAGGACTATGATTTTACTCAGGAGGAATATTTCAAATTCTGTGAAGAAAGACAGAAAACCGCTTGTTCCGAATTTACACGTGACAAAAAAGGCTTTGAAGCAAAAATTACAACAGGCGATACCGACAAGCTCGTTGTTTTCACTGTTCCTTATGACAAGGGCTGGAAGGCAACCGTAAACGGAGAAAAGGCTGAGATCAAAAAAGCCGATTACGGTTTTGTCGGTATTGTCGTTCCTGCGAATACAGAGAACACGATCAGAGTCGATTATCATATTCCGGGTGTGGTTTACGGCGCATTTTCTTCCGCGGCGTGTCTTTTCATTCTTTTGATCTACCTTGCGATGATGAAGATCAGAGAGGGCGGAGATGAGAACGAGAAGTCCGAAGAACAGTCTGCAAAGAGTACTTCCGAAAACTCCGATAAAAACGACGAAGCCGAGACCGAAAATAAAGAAGACGCCGAAAAATCCGAACAGCCGGAGCCCGACGAAGAGGACATCACCGTGTTTGATATCGTCAAGCAGACCGAAGAACAGACTATGATGAACGTTTACAGCCGCGTTCCGGTTATTCTCAACAGCGGTTACGGTTCGGTGGCTTATGATTACGACAGCAAAAAATACATTGACTTCACTTCGGGAATCGGCGTTAATGCTCTCGGCTTCTCGAACGGAAGCTGGAGTGAGGCGGTGGAAAAGCAGCTTCATGAGGTTCAGCATGCTTCGAATCTTTACTACAATATAACACAGATCCAGCTTGCGGAAACGCTCTGTTCAAAAACAGGATTCAGCAAAGCTTTCTTTGCGAATTCGGGAGCCGAAGCAAACGAAGCTGCGATCAAGCTTGTCAGAAAGTACGGAAGCGACAAGTACGGCGAGGAGCATACTCATATCGTGACGCTGGAAAATTCGTTCCACGGAAGAACGATAACAACACTCGCAGCAACAGGTCAGGATGTTTTCCACAAGTATTTCACTCCGTTCACGGAAGGATTCAGCTACGCTAAAGCCAACGATATGGACAGCGTGAGATCTAAGGTTACGGAAAATACCTGCGCCGTTATGATCGAACTTATTCAGGGCGAGGGAGGAGTCAATCCGCTTGACCGCAAGTTTGTCGAGGAACTCGGAAAGTTCTGTGACGAGCGTGATATTATTCTTGTCGTTGATGAGATCCAGACGGGCGTGGGACGAACCGGAAAGCTTTACTGCTATGAAAATTACGGAATCACTCCCGATGTGATAACTTCGGCTAAGGCGCTGGGCGGCGGTTTGCCGCTGTCGGCTTGTCTTTGCGGCGAAAAGCTCAAGGATGTCATGACCCCGGGAACGAACGGAACTACCTTCGGCGGAAACCCTGTCGCATGCGCAGGCGCGGAGAAGATAATAGATATCGTTTCCGATGAGGAATTCCTTGAAGAGGTTCGCGAAAAGGGCGAATACATGAGAAGACGTATCGCTGAGATCAAGGGTGTGAAGGAAGTCAGAGGAATGGGTCTGATGATCGGCGTGGTTCTTGAAAAAGGCAACGCCAAGGAAGTAATGCTGAAATGTGCCGAGAATGGACTTCTTGTTCTCACCGCAAAGAATCTTATCAGATTGCTTCCGCCTTTGAATATTGAATACATGGATATTGACGAGGGACTTGAGATCCTTGAAAAGGTAATATCCGAAACTCTATAATAAAAAATCAGCGCGGAACGGTTCGGGCGAATTTGCGGCCGTTCCGCCGGCTGAATCGGGAAAGGATGATAACAATGAAACATTTATTAAAGCTTCTTGATTGGTCGGGCGAGGATATCAATGAGGTGCTCAATCTTGCCGATCAGCTCAAATACGAGCAGAAGCACGGGATCGCAAAAAAATATCTTGAGGGAAAAACTCTCGGAATGATTTTTGAAAAGGCAAGCACAAGAACGAGAGTAAGTTTTGAGGTCGGAATGTTCCAGCTCGGCGGCTCTGCTCTTTTCCTTTCAAGCAATAATACTCAGATCGGCAGAGGAGAACCTGTTGAAGATACAGCGAGAGTTCTTTCACGTTACCTTGACGGTATCATGATAAGAACATTTGAGCAAAGCGAGGTTGAGTCGCTTGCGCAATACGGTTCCATTCCGATCATCAACGGACTCACCGATTTCTGTCACCCATGTCAGGTTCTTGCCGATCTTATGACTATCAGAGAGATCAAGGGTCGTCTTGACGGTCTTAAAATGAGCTTTATAGGCGACGGAAACAACATGATGAATTCGCTTATTGTCGGAGCGTTGAAATCGGGAATGTCTATTTCGGTTGCATGCCCTGAAAATTACGAGCCGGACGCAAAGGTGGTTGAGTTTGCAAAAGAATACGGCGACAAGTTCAAGATGTTCAGAACTCCGAAGGAAGCGGTTGTCGATGCGGATGTTGTTATCACCGACGTTTGGGCTTCGATGGGTCAGGAGGAAGAAGCTCAGATCCGCGCCAAGGCTTTTGAGGGTTATCAGGTCAACGATGAACTTATGAGTCTCGCCAAGGAGGACGCAGTCGTTCTTCACTGCCTGCCTGCTCACAGAGGCGAAGAGATCACCGCAGAAGTTTTCGAAGCGCATGCGGATGAGATATTTGAAGAAGCCGAAAACAGACTTCACGCTCAGAAGGCTGTTATGGTTTACCTGATGAGATAATTTTTATATAATTCGGAAGAAGGAGAGATCGAAAGGTTTCTCCTTTTATTTTTGGTATTGAATTTTGACGAGAAATAGTTTATCATTATTATAAATGAGCAATTTTGAAAATTTCACAAAAAGCTTGAAATAGGACAATTGAAGTTTTGCCCCTCTTTTTTCAAAAAAGAGGGCGGTTTCCAAAGTCAGAGACTTTGGCGGACTTTTAAGGGCAGCGTCCTTAACGATGTATCGCTCCGGAAAAAATGACGCTGTGCGGCATTTTTATAAAACATTTGTGCATTTTGACTATTGTTTAATGGATTAGCTCATTTATGGTTACAAAACTAAAAGAGGTGTTTTATGGATATTCAGAACTTATACGAAAAATTACGAACACTTTCGCAGATCGAGGCTCTTGCTCTCGGCGGTTCACGTTCCGGCGGAAACGAGGACAAACAGTCGGACTACGATCTTTATGCTTATATCACAGAGAATATCGACAACGAAGTCAGAGAAAAGCTTCTTGCGCCTATTTGCGAAAGAATGGAAATAGGAAATCATTATTGGGAGTTTGAGGATAATATTGTTCTCAGCGGCGGAATAAGCGTTGATATAATTTACAGGAAGATCGATGATTTTGAAAGGATCATGTCATTTGTCGTCGAAAAGTGTCAGCCTATGAACGGATATACGACCTGCTTCTGGCACAATCTCAAAAACAGTAAGATAATTTTTGATAAAACTGGAAAATTCACCGAGTTCCGGAAAAGATTTGATGTCCCTTATCCCGAGCAGCTCAAAAAGGCAATAATCGAAAGGAATATGAAGCTTCTGAGCGGCTGTCTGCCGTCTTATGACAAACAGATCACAAAGGCATACGACCGTCATGATTATGTCAGCATTAATCACAGAGTTGCCGCATTCCTTGAAAGTTACTTCGATGTGATATTTGCCGTCAACGAAATGACTCACCCCGGTGAGAAAAAGCTTGTGAAATATTGCAGGAACAACTGTAAGAAGCTGCCCGAAAATTTTGAGGGGAATATTGACGGGCTTTTTGAATATATGTTTCAATATGATGTTTCCGATATTCTGGAAAGTATGGTTGAAAATCTGAAAAAAATAATCGACGCATGATGAGCGCAGACCGCCGCTTTGAGTTATCCGTATATTTTTATCGTTTCCGATTCGTTGACTTATCTTCGATTTAATGATATAATTGGTCGTATAAAGTCAGAAAGGAAGAAATTTTATGTATATTACTTGTTTGGATCTTGAAGGAGTTCTTGTCCCCGAAATTTGGATAGCTTTTGCGAATGCGGCGGGAATTCCCGAACTGAAAAAAACCACTCGTGACGAGCCGGATTACAACAAGCTTATGAATTACAGATTAAATATACTTAAAGAACACGGACTCGGATTAAAGGAGATTCAGGAGGTCATTGCCGGGATAGATCCGATGCCGGGGGCTAAGGAGTTCCTTGACGAGCTTCGTTCGATCTGTCAGGTCATCATTATAAGCGATACTTTCACTCAGTTTGCCTCGCCGCTTATGAAGAAGCTCGGCTGGCCGACGATATTCTGTAATTCCCTCGAGGTTGCGGAAAACGGCGAAGTGACCGGTTTTAAAATGAGAGTCGAGAATTCTAAGTATACAACGGTCAAGGCTCTCCAGTCTATCGGTTATGAAACCATTGCAAGCGGAGACAGCTACAACGATCTCGGCATGATAAAAGCGAGCAAAGCAGGTTTCCTTTTTAAAAGCACGGATAAGATCAAGGCCGATAATCCGGAGCTGCCGGCTTTTGAAACGTATGACGAGCTTTTAAACGCAATAAAGAACGCTATGATTTAACAACAAAAGTTTGATTCCAATCTTTTGAATGTTTGTTTAATTTTAGCCCTTGACTTATTTCGGAGATTGTTATATAATTCAAGTGTAGAAAACAGCAAAGGCGCTGTGGATGTTTTAAGAAATGTCCATAGTGCCTTTTTTGTTATATAACAAAATTTTTGGAGGAAGATTATTATGGTAAACGTACCCGAATTATTCGGCAGCCTTGTTTTTGATGAAAGAACAATGAAGGAAAGACTTCCAAAGCAAACTTATAAAGCTCTTAAAAAGACAATTAAAGAAGGTCAGCCGCTCGACATCAACGTTGCCAACATCGTGGCAAACGCTATGAAAGACTGGGCAGTTGAAAACGGCTGCACTCACTATACACACTGGTTTCAGCCTATGACAGGCGTTACGGCCGAGAAGCACGACAGCTTCATTAACCCCAATGATGACGGAACGGTTATCATGGAATTCAGCGGAAAAGAACTCATCAAGGGCGAGCCTGACGCTTCAAGTTTCCCGTCGGGAGGTATCCGCGCGACGTTCGAAGCAAGAGGTTACACAACATGGGATCCGACATCGTATGCGTTCATTAAGGACGGTTCACTTTGTATCCCCACTGCTTTCTGTTCCTACACCGGAGATGTCCTTGATAAGAAGACTCCTCTTCTTCGTTCAATGGAGGCTCTCAGCAACGAGGCTATCAGAATTCTCAGACTCTTCGGAGATAAGGAAACAACAAGAGTTATCACAACGGTTGGTCCCGAGCAGGAATATTTCCTTATTGATAAGAAAATGTTCGATTCGAGAAAGGATCTTACTTATACGGGCAGAACACTTTTCGGAGCGCGTGCGCCGAAGGGTCAGGAACTTGAAGATCACTATTTCGGAAAAATCAAGGATAAGGTTTCGGCTTTTATGAAAGATCTTGACGAGGAACTCTGGAAGCTGGGGATCTATGCAAAAACAAAGCATAACGAAGTTGCTCCGGCTCAGCACGAGCTTGCTCCGATCTTCACTACTACCAACCTTGCGACAGATCATAACCAGCTCACAATGGAGATGATGAAGAGGATCGCAAACCGCCACGGAATGGAGTGTCTTCTCCATGAGAAGCCGTTCGCAGGCGTTAACGGAAGCGGAAAACACAACAACTGGTCGATCAGCACCAACGACGGAAGAAACCTTCTTAATCCGGGAAAGGATCCTTTCAACGACCATCAGTTCCTCTTGTTCCTGGCTGCCGTTATCAAAGCTGTTGACGAATATCAGGATCTTCTGAGAATTTCCGCAGCTTCCGCCGGAAACGATCACAGACTCGGCGCCAATGAGGCTCCGCCGGCTATCGTTTCCATGTTCATAGGAACAGACCTTGAAGGCGTTCTTGAAGCTCTCGTTGCAGGTGAGGATTACAACCCCGATACGGATACAAAGGTCAAGATGGGCGTTGAGGTTCTTCCCGATCTTAAGAAGGATACGACCGATCGTAACCGTACTTCGCCTTTTGCTTTCACAGGAAATAAATTTGAATTCCGTATGCTCGGTTCAAGCGATAATATCTCCTGCCCGAACATTATGCTCAACACTATGGTTGCCGAGGAGCTTTCTCAGTTTGCCGATGAACTTGAAAAGGCAGATGATTTTGACAGCGCCGTAGTTGAGCTTATCAAGAGAACTTACACCGAGCACAAGAGAATTGTCTTCAACGGCAATAACTATGCTCCCGAATGGGTCACCGAGGCTGAGAAGAGAGGCTTGATGAACCTTCGCACAACGCCTGCCGCTGTGGCTCATTATATCGACAAGAAGAACGAGGATCTTTTCCTTAAGCACAAGATCTATAACAAGTATGAACTTCACGCTCGTTATGAGATACTTCTTGAGAACTACTCGAAGATCATCAACATCGAAGCTCTTACAATGATCGATATGGCTAAGAAGGATATTATTCCTGCTGTTTCGAAGTTTGTCAAGGAGCTTGTTGACACGGCAAGCGCAAAGAAGGCTCTTTCGGCTGATATTACTGCCGAGCTTGAAGTGGAGCTTGCAACAAAGCTTTCTAAGCTTCAGCTTTGCTTCTCGAAGAGAATTGATAAGCTCGACTCTCTTCTTATCAAAGCTGCCGATGTCAAAGGCGTTCAGGAACTTGCAAACTATTATGCCGACGAGGTTTTCCCGGCAATGCAGGAAGCGCGTGTTGTGGCAGATGAAATGGAAATGTCGATGGATGCAAAGGCATGGCCTTATGCTTCATACGGTCAGATGCTTTACAGCGTTAAGTAATCAAGCGCGTGCTTGTCCCCTGAAAATTATACAAATGTAATAAACGGCGGCAGATTGGAAAACGGTTTTGCCGCCGCTTTTTTGTTTATAGTCTTAAAAAGTGGTTGACAAAATCCTCAAAGAATGGTATCATATAAAACTAATATTACATGAAATTTTTTGAATGAAAATGCTGTAATTTTATTTGAATGTGCCGCGAAAGTATGGTACAATAGTTGGTGGGAAAGTTAATAATATGTTTGTTATTGACCGGGCTTGTTAAAAGCTGAAAACGACCGGATGTTTCGCTTCGAAGCTGTGAATCACATGCATTTGGAGAACAGCCGCTTGCTTTGAGTTTTTAAACAGCCCAATAAAGAAAAGAAAAATAAGAAAAAGAGGAGTGTTTTATATGGCATTTTATTTTGATGAACCTTCACGTACATTCGGAGAGTATCTTCTCGTTCCGGGTTATTCTTCCAGTGAGTGTATCCCCAATTCGGTAAGTCTCCAAACGCCGCTCGTTAAATTCAAGAAGGGTGAAAAATCCGCTATAACAATGAATATACCGATGGTAAGCGCAATCATGCAGTCGGTTTCAAACGATACCATGGCTATCGCACTTGCTAAAGAAGGCGGAGTTTCTTTCATTTACGGTTCTCAGTCTATCGAGGATGAGGCGGCTATGGTAGCGCGCGTGAAAAACTACAAAAAGGGTTTCATAACTTCAACCTCAAACATTACTCCCGAAAACACTCTCGCCGACGTTCTGGCTCTCAAAGAGAAAACAGGTCACTCAACGGTAGCCGTTACAGATGACGGAACAGCTCACGGAAAACTTCTCGGAATAATTGGAAGCCGTGACTACAGGGTCAGTCGTATGGATAAATCCACGAAGGTCAAGGAGTTCATGACTCCTTTAGATAAGCTTGTTATCGCGCCTGCGACAACTACTCTTAAAGAAGCAAACGACATAATCTGGGAACACAAGCTCAACAGCCTTCCGCTCGTTGACGAAGACGGCAATCTTGCGTATCTTGTTTTCAGAAAGGATTATGATTCTCACAAAGAAAACGTTAACGAGCTTCTTGATTCTCACAAGAGTTATATTGTCGGCGCAGGTATAAACACTCGTGACTACGCCGAAAGAGTTCCCGCTCTTGTTAATGCCGGAGCAGATGTTCTTTGCATTGATTCCTCGGAGGGCTTCTCCGAGTGGCAGAAGCTCACTATCGAATGGATCAGAAAGCGCTACGGCGAAGGCGTTAAGGTGGGCGCGGGTAATGTTGTTGACAGAGAAGGTTTCAGATTCCTTGCAGAGTGCGGCGCAGATTTCATTAAAGTCGGTATCGGCGGCGGTTCTATCTGTATTACAAGAGAGACCAAGGGCATCGGAAGAGGTCAGGCTACTGCGGTTATAGAAGTTTGCAAGGCTCGTGACGAGTATTACGAAGAAACAGGAATTTATATTCCCGTTTGTTCCGATGGCGGTATTGTTCACGATTACCACATGACGCTCGCTCTCGCAATGGGTGCGGATTTTGTGATGCTCGGAAGATATTTCTCACGTTTCGATGAAAGCCCGACTCAGAAGGTCAAGATCAACGGTTCCTATGTTAAGGAGTATTGGGGCGAAGGTTCAAACAGAGCAAGAAACTGGCAGAGATACGATCTCGGCGGCGACAAGAAACTTTCTTTCGAAGAAGGCGTTGACAGCTATGTTCCTTATGCGGGAGCTTTAAAGGACGGCGTTGCGATAACGACTTATAAGATCAAGTCCACAATGTGCAACTGCGGTGCGCTTTCTATTCCCGAATTCCAGCAGAAAGCAAGACTCACTCTCGTTTCATCGACAAGTATCGTCGAGGGCGGCAGCCACGATGTTATCGTTAAGGACAGCGTTTATAATAATTGACAGATCAATTTTCGGCGGCAGGGAATTTTTCTCTGCCGTTTTTAATATATATATGTTTTGTAAAATTATGTTTTGTAAAGAAATTTCAGTATAATAGACATAAAATCAATCTGTTTTGTTCGCATACTTGACATTTTGACAATTATAGTGTAATATATTATAAGTAATAAATTTATATATCGGTGATGGGCGGAGTTGATATCATTTACGGGCAATACCGATTTTTTGGATCTTACCCGTGCTTCATTTAATGATAGATCGGTGAAATGAGAAAATGCAGCTGCATTATCGGATATTGTTTTTATCTTCCTAAAAATGTCGAATGTTTTACGAGATTATTTTAACAGTGTTTTTTAATTTAAAAGTTTCTTTTTTTAGAATGAAAAGTATAACTTCGATATCAAATTGATGTCTGGGAGACTATAGTTCACAAAAAAATAATTTCAAGGGTTCCTACACCCCTTTTTTTATAAAATTTATTTCTTTTTTGTATAAAATTCTCAAATCCACCTTTACAATATTCGGATTTTGTTTTATAATTACAATAAGTCTAATTGAGTGTGACAACATCGACTGATGCCTAAAATACTATTTAATGTCGAATATTTAGGCAAAAGTAGTTATAGGCTAATAAACAGTCAAGAAAGGTTGGAATAGAAATGAGTATTGAAAAAGTAAAAGCAGAGCTTGAAAACTCAGTCGCTTACAAGCGCCTTTACTCTCTCTTTGACGAGGGAACGTTTTCTCCTCTCGCTCCTTTCGCGGTCTCCAATGACAGATATGCAGAGGTTGCTGCGGGCTACGGTGAGGTCAACGGTTGTGCGGTTTATGCTTTCGCACAAAACAGTGATATCTGCGGAGGCGCAATGTCGAAGGCTCATGCCGCAAAGCTTAAAAAGCTTTATGAACTGGCATTGAAAACGGGAACTCCCGTCATCGGTCTTTATGATTCGATCGGCGCAAGAGTGAACGAAGGCGTTGAAATGATGACGGCTTACGGAGAGGTTTTGAATCTCAGCGGAAAACTTGCCGGGATCGTTCCTCAGATCTCGGTGATCCTCGGACCCTGTCAGGGAACGGCTGCACTGATGGCCGTGTGCACCGATTTCGTTGTTATGAGCGAAGAAGGAAAGCTCACGATAAGCACAGGCGGAGAGGGCGGAAGCGCAGAGGAAAACAAGAAACACGGAATTTCGGCGATCACTGCGAAGGATGAATTCGCTGCGGTCGAAGCGGCAAAAAATCTTGTGGTAATGCTTCCTCAAAATAACCTTTCCGATCCTTATACGACCGAAGAGATCCCCGCGATGCCGGAAACAGGAATTATTTCGAAATTCGTGGATGGCGGAAGCTTTGCGGAACTTTTTGAAGGATATGCCGAGGGCGTTAAAGTCGGATTTGCAAAGCTTCAGGGCGATACGGTAGGTATCGTTGAGACATGCGGCGGCGTCCTTGACCGTCAGGCTTGTGAAAAATGCGCGAAGCTTGTGAGATTCTGCGATGCTTATTCGATTCCGGTTATTACACTCGCCGATTCAAAAGGTTTTAAATGCGTTAAAGCGGCGTCAAAGCTTACGGCGGCTTACGCGGAAGCAACCACCGCAAAGATCACGGTCGTGACCGGCGAGGCTTTCGGTGCGTTTTATATGGCTGCTGCCGGTACGGGCGCTTCGACGGACATTACATTGGCTTTGGAGAATGCGTGCGTTTCTCCCGTGAACCCCGAAGCAGGGATAATCATCATGAGTCCCGAAAAGCTCAAGACCGACGCAAAAGGAAGAGAGAAGGCTCTCGCGGATTTCAGAGCAAACGAATGCTCCGCTATGAGAGCCGCGGAAAAGGGCTACATTGATAACGTTGTTTCCGAAGACGAATTGAGAGAGGCACTCTCGACGGCTCTTGATATGCTTTCCGGAAAGAGAGAGACAACTCTCCCGAAAAAGCACAGCACTATTTGATTTTTGATAAATGACCTGAAAGGATGTATATATTATGAGAAATCTTAAAATTACCGTAAACGGCGTTGCTTATGATGTACAGGTTGAAGACGCTGCAGGCGGTGCAGTCAGCGCACCTGCGGTATCTGCTACCGCTCCCGCCGCAAAACCCGCACCCGCTCCGAAGGCGGCTCCCGCGGCTGCCGCTCCGGCAGGCTCGGTGAAGATCGAGATCCCGATGCCCGGAACCATCATCAGCGTTAACGCAACAGTTGGTCAGAGCGTTAAGAAGGGAGACGTTCTCGTTGTTTTCGAGGCTATGAAAATGGAAAACGAGATCCAGGCTCCTCAGGACGGCAAGGTTGCTTCCGTACTTTGCACAAAGGGCGAGAACAAGGAGTCCGGCGCCGTTCTCCTCACATTGGAATAATTTAATTTACAATGAAAGGGATGCGGAATATGGCCAAAAAGAAAATACTTGTAACAGAAACAGTCCTGAGAGACGCTCATCAGTCGCTTATCGCAACGCGTATGCCTATCGGCGATATGCTTCCGATCCTCCCTCAGCTTGATAAAATAGGTTTTCATTCTCTTGAATGCTGGGGCGGCGCAACGTTTGATGCGTGCCTGCGATTCCTTAATGAGGATCCGTGGGAAAGACTCCGGATTTTAAGAAAGAATTGTCCGAACACAAAGCTTCAGATGCTTTTCAGAGGACAGAATATGCTCGGCTATCGTCATTATGCCGACGATGTACTCGAATATTTCGTTCAGAAGAGTGTTGCGAACGGTATTGATATTATCCGTATTTTTGACGCTCTGAACGATATAGATAACCTTAAAACAGCCGTAAAGGCTGCGAAAAAGGAAGGCGCTCACGCTCAGATCGCTATCTCTTATACTACCGGTCCTGTATTTGACACGAAGTATTTTGTTGATTATGCGAAAAGAATTGCCGACGCCGGCGCGGATTCTATCTGCATAAAGGATATGGCGGCTTTGCTTACGCCTTACAGAACGGAAGAGTTGGTCAAAGCTCTTAAAAAGGAAGTTAAGCTTCCTATCCAGCTTCATACTCATTACACATCGGGTCTTGCGTCAATGTGTCTCCTTAAAGGCATTGAAGCAGGCGCGGATGTTATCGACACCGCGATGTCGCCTTTGGCTTTGGGAACGTCTCATGCACCGACAGAGTCAATGGTAGCCGCTCTTAAAGACACCGATTACGACACGGGGCTTGATCTTGTTGCTCTTGCGGAGATCAGAGATTACTTTATGACGCTTCGAAAGAAATATATCGACAGCGGTCTTCTTGATCCGAAGGTTCTTGCAACGGACGCCAACGCTTTGATCTATCAGGTTCCGGGCGGTATGCTTTCAAATCTCTTGTCTCAGCTTAAGCAGATGGGCAAGGAAGATCAGCTTGAAGAGGTAATGAAGGAAGTTCCGAAAGTAAGAAAAGACGCGGGTTATCCGCCGCTCGTAACTCCGACATCACAGATCGTCGGAACTCAGGCGGTGAGCAACGTTATCTTCGGCGAGCGATATAAGAATGTTAATGGTCAGTTCAAAGACCTCGTACAGGGCAAATACGGAAAAACTCCCGTTCCGATCGACGAAAAATTCAGAAAGAAGATCATCGGAAACGAGAAACCCGTCAAGTGCCGTCCGGCAGATCTCCTTGAACCCGAGCTTGAAAAGCTCAAGAAGGAATGTGAAGAGTGGTGCGAGCAGGAAGAAGACGTTCTTTCCTACGCTCAGTTCGATCGTGTCGCTATCAAGTTCTTCGAGAATCGCCGAAACGCGAAAGCAGGGATCGACAGCGAACACTTCGACGCCAAGAATAAGGTTCATCCGGTTTGATATTTTTATGAAATCATCAAATATTCAATCTGTTTTCAATATACGTTTTATATAATGGTTTATAATAACAAATTTGTATGAGACATTATAATGTCTTGTGGGAATTTTTGTTCTGCGCGTTTCCGTATGTACGGATCGGCAGAACAAAGCTCAGGGTTCGCTCCGGGCGCAAAAGCATCGGAGCCGTTCCTTTGAACATCTGACATCTTAGCCGAAATGGCTTGATTTTATATGTCTGTATATGACATATTATAATTTCAATCTGCAGAGGAAGTTATAGCATGGAAGAACAAGGAAAAAAGAATCTTCCCGGCGACGAAAAGGTCGAAGAGCAGAATGTACAGGAGGTACAGGAGGTACAGGACATTCTGACGCCCGACGATGTCGAGGAGAACGAGGGAGGAGTCAGTCCTCCCGATACACCGTCCGATCCGGATCATGGAAATACCCATGCGCCGAACTCCCGGAACGGTTATCCGGCACAACAAAATATGCCACAGTACGGCTATGGTCCTACCATGCAGGGAATGCCGTATCAACAGCCTTATAACAGCGGATTCAACAGACAGTATCCGCTGGGGAATTTCCAGCCCGGTGCAAATGCGGGGTATCCGGCTCAGAATTCGGGACGTTCTTACGGCTCGTATCAGCAGAATGCAAACGGAACGGGTCCCGGACAGTATAACTATAAGGCAAGCATGGGACAATACAGTCAGAACAGCGCCTACTCGGGAGCGGGACCGGGACAATATGATTTCAGAGCTGCGCCGCAGTCTCAGAATCCCAAGAATCCCCCCCAATCTCAACAGACGCAGTTCGCTTACAATAATTATCCGCAATATCCTTACAACAATAATAATAAGCAGCCGCAGGCAGGATTCGGTTACTATCCTCAACAATACGGCGCTTATCCGCAGTCTCAGCCGTACGGTCCTCAGATGCCTCAGTCATCACCGGCTCCGCAGTCTCAGAGACCGTACTCTTCTCAGCAGCCTCCGCAGTCTCAGAGACCGTATTCTTCTCAGCAGCCTCCGCAGTCTCAGAGACCGTACTCCTCTCAGCCTCAGCAGCAGCAATATCTGACGTATACGTCGCCTTACGGATACAATGCCCCTGCGCAGCCGTACAATAACGGCTTTAACAGGAGCGGCATTCCTCAGAACGGTTATCCTCAGCAGGCTGTTCAGCCGCTTAGGATGCCTGACAGCGGAAGGACGGATGCCGACGGCAAGGCTGCGGCTGAAAAAGGAAGTAAGGTCCTCAAACCTGATGCTGCCGAAAAAGCGGGAGCGGAACAGACAAAGCCCGAGAAGGATATTTCCGAGCTGAAAGACGGCGAAGTTATTCGTGAGGAAATAATGCCTGACGGAAAAAAGAAAAAGATCATTGTTAAGAAGGTCGCAAAAAAACCTGACGGTGACGAAAAAAACGAAAAGGATGCGCCTTCGAAATTTATACAGGAACAGATAAAGTCGGAACTTGGAAGTGACGCGCTCAGCAAAAACGGTGAGCAGCCGATCATAATGTATAAGTCCAAGATGAATAAAAAGCCCGATACCGAGGGCGTTTATAAGCCGACATTGAAGGATATGTTCCTCGGTCCGCCGAAAAGAGATACTTCCGATAAGCAGGCCGATTTCTTCGAGTGGAAGTGTCCGGAATGCGGCACTGTCAACGCCGATTACGTGTCTACCTGTAAATGCGGATGTACCGTTCAGCGCGCAAAAGCAATTGCAAGAGGAAGGGCGATCAAAGAGGACATCCGAGAGAATAACTCGCTGCGCCCGGAATACTCGGCAAATCGCCAGAGAACGCAGGAACAGCCTATGGACCCTGCAAGAGAAAATAAAGCTCCTGCGCAGCAGCCTGCTCCCGGAGTTCAGAATCAGCAGCCTCCTGTCAAAGAACCTGTAAGACCTGTTCCCGAAGAAACGAAACCTCAGGAACCTCAGATCCCCGATGATTATGATCCCGAGATGCCCGATAAGGTAGAGCTCACAGAGGAAGAGATCCGTGCGGAGATAGAGGAGTTTATGCGCGCGCCTGTTCAGGTTTGGCGTCCTAAATCTCAAAGCGACAGCGGGTCAAAGAAAGGTCCGACGGAGATATATCTCTTAGGTGATGATAAAGCAAAAGAGAAAAAAGAGGAACAGAAACCTGAGGATAAAAAGCCTGAGGATAAAAAGCCTGAGGATAAAAAGCCTGAGGATAAAAAGCCCGAGGAGAAAAAGTCAGAGGATAAAAAGCCCGAAGAGAAAAAGACTGAGGAGAAAAAACTCGACGAGAAGAAACCTCAGATACAATCCTCACAGCCCGAGAAAAAATTCGGATCCGAATCGGACAGCAAGGCTAAAGAGCCGGATGAGTTCGACGGAAATATAAATGACCACGAATGGAAATGCTCGTCCTGCGGCGGCATAAATCCGATAGATAAGGACACCTGCGTTAAGTGCGGACACAAGCGCGGAAAGAAGCAGATGTCGTATGAGGATATCATTCGAGCGTCAAGAATGAAAGCGAAGGCAAAGGCTCAGGAGAAATCCGATGATAAGTCTAAGGCCGCTTCCAAAGACGATAAGACTTCAAAGGATAAGCCGACGTCTGTTAAACAGCAGCCGGTTCCTTCGGATAAAGATAAATCTAAAACTGCAGAAAGCTTAAAAAATAAAAACTTGAATGAGAAAAGCGGCGAAACTTTAATGTTTACTCCCGATGGTGCGAACGTTAAGACAGCCGCTCAGGCTCAAAACAATAAAGCGGAAGAAGCTAAAAAGAAGGCGGAGGAAGAAGCTAAACGCAAAGCCGAAGAGGAAGCCAAGAAAAAGGCAGAGGAAGAAGCTAAACGCAAAGCCGAAGAGGAAGACAAGAAAAAGGCGGAGGAAGAAGCTAAACGCAAAGCCGAAGAGGAAGCCAAGAAAAAGGCGGAGGAAGAAGCAAAGCGCAAAGCCGAACTTGAGGCGAAGATAAGAGCCGAAGAAGAGGCGAAGATCAAAGCCGAATTCGAAGCCAAGAGAAAAGCCGAAGAGGAAGCAAGGCGTAAAGCAGAAGAAGAGGCAAAACGCAGGGCGGAATTGGAAGCTAAGATCCGGGCCGAGGAAGAAGCCCGTATCAAAGCCGAGCTTGAAGCAAAGCGCAAAGCCGAAGAAGAAGCAAGACGCAAAGCCGAGGAAGAAGCCCGTATCAAAGCCGAACTTGAGGCGAAGATAAGAGCCGAAGAGGAAGCGAGAATAAGAGCCGAGCTTGAAGCTAAGCGCAAAGCCGAAGAGGAAGCAAGACGCAAGGCCGAGGAAGAAGCGAGGAAGAAGGCTGAAGAAGCCAAAAACAGAGCCAAGGAACAGGAAAGAAGAAAATCCGAAGCCGAGGCTAAACGTGTATCCCAAGAGAAGGCTAAGCGAATCGCAGAAGGCAACGAGAAGCGTATTACGCTTGAAATGAAGCTTAAAGCCGAACAGGAAGCAAGGCGCAAAGCGGAAGAAGAAGCTCGCAGAAAGGCTGAAGAAGAAGCCCGCAGGAGAGCCGAAGAAGAAGCTAAGCACCGCGCAGAAGAAAATAAAAGACGTATATCCGAAAAAGAAGCTAAAGCAGCCGCTGCATTGAAAGCTAAAAAGAGAGCCGAAGGTGAAGCAAAGCGCAAAGCTTATGAGTCGGAAAGAAGTAAGATAGAAAACGCAAAGATACAAGCCGAAAAAGAAGCAAGACGTAAAGCCGAAGAAGAAGCAAGGCGCAAGGCTGAAGAAGAAGCAAGACGTAAAGCCGAAGAGGAAGCAAAGCGCAAAGCCGAAGAAGAGGCAAGACGTAAGGCTGAAGAAGAAGCAAGACGCAAGGCCGAGGAAGAAGCCCTTCGTGAAAGGATCCGAAAGGAAATTGAAGCGAAAATAAGAGCCGAGATCGAAGCAAAGCGTAAAGCCGAAGAAGAAGCAAAGCGCAAAGCCGAGGAAGAGGCAAAGCGAAAGGCTGAAGAAGAGGCAAGAAGAAAAGCCGAAGAAGAAGCAAAACGCAAGGCCGAGGAAGAAGCTAAGCGCAAAGCCGAAGAAGAGGCAAGAAGAAAAGCCGAAGAAGAAGCAAAACGCAAAGCCGAGGAAGAGCGTAAGCGTGCCGAAGAGGAAGCAAGACGCAAGGCCGAGGAAGCGGAACTGAGGCGCAGGATCCAGGAAGAAGCTCGCCGCAAGGCCGAAGAGGAAGAGCGGCGCAGGATCGAAGAGGAAGAACGCAAGCGCGCCGAAGAAGAAGCAAGGCGTAAAGCCGAAGAGGAAGCAAAACGCAAAGCCGAGGAAGAGCGCAAGCGTGCCGAAGAGGAAGCAAAGCGCAAAGCCGAGGAAGAGCGTAAGCGTGCCGAAGAGGAAGCAAGACGCAAAGCCGAGGAAGAGCGCAAGCGTGCCGAAGAGGAAGCAA
>CACYDE010000193.1 GCA_902773045.1 uncultured Ruminococcus sp.
ACGTTAGTATTCCTGCAAAAATTTGCCTTGTTCAGAACAAATTATCCTAAGCATAAATTGAAAATTTATTTCTTCACAGTTCCTAACGTACCCCAAGGGCACGCGCCAATGGGCGTATTTCAAGGCGTTTTTGTGTACTATTAAGAAAAAAGATCAAGCAGATTCGGTGCAGAGTGCCGGCATCACACCAAGAAGTCAAGCCGCAAGGCGCAGACTGATTGGATTGTGCTGCAAATGCCTTTGGGATACCGTCAGGTGGGTGTTCGCGGTGTTGCCTTAAGGCTTTTGTGGAATCAGCTTTATGCATTTCGGAAGTTCATCGGGACTGTCAATTATCAGATCGCAAACGCTCAATTCGGATCTCGTTCCGAAACCGTAGGAACAGCCTATGACGGGAATATTATTATCAAGTCCGACTTTAAAATCAGATTCCCGATCACCGATCAGAACATACTGTTCGTCATCAAAGTCGTTTTTTATATAGGAAAAAATTTTTTCTTTTGGAATATAATTATATTTCTCCGCGCAATAATACCCGTCAAACCATCTGTCGAGATCAAAATGTTTTCTGTGAGCTTTAAGATAATCATTTTTGCAGTTGGAAAGTATTACCATTTTATAGCCGGAACGCCTGAGTTCGCTGAGAGATTCCTCAATGCCGTCATAAAGCTGCACCGCTCCATCGGATATCATTTCTATCATTTCTTTTCCGATCGAGAGAGAGACTTCTTCCGTGATTTCTTTTGGAAGCTGCGGCATAAAGCTGCTCCACATGTCACCGGGAGTCATTCCGAGATACTTGGACATTTCCTTGTCCGAATAGTATCTTTTTTCGGCATAACCGTTTTTGACAAGCTGTTGATATGATTTTCTGAAAGCGCAGCCGTAGAGATGAGCGGTATTGTGAAGTGTACCGTCATAATCAAATATCAGAGTCATGACTCACAGCGCTCTCATTAAATTGACCATCTCGATTGCGCCGAGAGCGCAGTCATAGCCCTTGTTTCCTGCTTTTGTTCCTGCGCGTTCAATAGCCTGTTCAATATTTTCAGTTGCGATAACGCCGAAAAGAACCGGAATTCCGCTTTTAAGCCCGACCTGAGCTATCCCTTTCGTCGTTTCATTAACAACAAGCTCGTAGTGAGAAGTTGAACCTCGGATTACCGCTCCCACACAGATAACGGCGTCATATTTTCCGCTGTCAGCCATTTTTTGGGCAATAACAGGGATCTCAAACGCACCGGGAACCCATGCGGCGTCTATGTTTTTTTCGTCAACACCGTGACGTACAAGACCGTCAACAGCACCGTCAAGAAGCTTTTCAACAATAAAGCTGTTAAATCTTGAAGCGATGATCCCCACCTTCATACCCTCGGGAGCAACGATTTTTCCTTCGATTGTATTTATTTTGCAGCTCATAATTATTCCTCCGAATCGTCATCTAAATTAATGTTGTCAAAAATATGACCCATTCTGTATTTTTTCGTTTTTAAGTATAATTTGTCATACTTTCCGGGTTCGACCTCTATCGGGACACGTTTATTGATCGTAAAGCCGAATCCGTCAAGACCGTAAATTTTGCTTGGATTGTTGGTGAGAAGCCTGAGTGATTTCACGCCGAGATTCCTTAGGATCTGTGCGCCGCTCCAGTATTCTCTGAGATCGGCTGCAAAACCGAGCTCGAGATTTGCTTCAACCGTATCCCGTCCGTGTTCCTGAAGCTCATAGGCGCGCAGTTTGTTGATAAGACCGATCCCACGGCCTTCCTGACGCATGTATAGGATAATTCCTCGGCCTTCCTTCTGAACCGCTCTCATTGCCATGTGTAGCTGTTCTCCGCAGTCACATCGCGACGAGCCGAAAACGTCTCCCGTCAGACATTCCGAATGTACACGGCAAAGAATATCTTCTCCGTCACCGATCTCACCGCAGACCAAAGCAATATGATGTTCGCCCGTTATATCATTGACAAAGCCGTATATCCGAAAGTCACCGTAAGAAGTGGGGAGCTTTGCGCAAGCTTTTTGATACATGTGATTTTCGCTTCGGCGGATATAATCCTGAAGATCTTTGATGGTTATGAAGCAGAGATCAAATTTTTGAGCCATTTCCCGAAGTTCGGGAGTTCTCATCATCGTTCCGTCATCTCTCATCACCTCACAGCAAAGTCCGCACTCTTCGAGTCCTGCGAGACGACAGAGATCAACCGTCGCTTCCGTGTGACCGTTTCGGACGAGAACGCCACCCTTTCTTGATGTAAGAGGGAAGACGTGACCCGGGCGGCGAAGATCCTCAGGCTTGGTCTCGGGGTCTGCGCACGCGCGGCATGTAAATCCGCGTTCCTCGGCGGAGATACCCGTTGTTGTTTTCACGTGGTCAATTGAAACAGTAAACGCCGTACTGTGATTGTCGGTATTCTCGGCGACCATCTGAGGAAGATTCAGACGTTTTGCAATTGTTTCCGACATCGGTGTACAGATGAGTCCTCGTCCGTATGTTGCCATGAAGTTGACGTTTTCAGTTGAAGCAAATTGTGCCGCACAAATCAGGTCACCTTCGTTTTCTCGGTCGGGATCATCTGTGCATAAAATTAATTTTCCCTGTTTCAATGCATCGATCGCTTCGGGGATCGAATTGTATTTAAAGCTCATAATTTTCCTCCTTTTGTAACATTATAGCAAACCAAACAAATATCCAGACAAGTTCGACGCCCCGGTAAGCGCATAGCTGCGTTGTCGTCCTCGACATACGCCCGAA
>CACYDE010000194.1 GCA_902773045.1 uncultured Ruminococcus sp.
ACGCTTTTGCATTTGTCATTCAATCCGATTGCTTGGGGTGGTTTCGTTCGTGTGGCGTTTCTTGTTAATTTTTTGGATTGCTATAATGCAATAATTATATCAGCGAGAAAAGATCCTCGGGTGAAAAATCCGGGTGAAGCGCCACATTAACAGCCATACCAATCAGAAGAGAAGCTCTTTCGATGAGAAGATCTATTTCCCTTGGCGTTACTACCATGTCTTTCCCGAAAGGCATTATTTTTCTTTTAATTTCCTCATTGTTTTTGTCCTCGTTTTCGGATGGGAAAATGAGATCGGCCGCAAGAGTTGCGGCGTCAACAACCGTCGGAACTCCCACGCTCACCACCGGAACGCCCATCGTCGTTTGATTTATCACATTTCTGTGATTTCCGATCCCTGCTCCGGGCGCGATCCCTGTATCCGAGATTTGAACCGTACACCCGAGTCTTTTCAGTTTTCTTGAAGCCAGTGCGTCTATAGCTATGACGGCGGAGATATTTGCGCTCTTTACCAGCCCTTCAATGAGCTCGCCTACTTCAAACCCTGTCTGACCGAGAACTCCCGGAGAGATCACGCAGACGCTTCTCAGACTGTCAAGCCCGAGGGAAGAGGAGACTTGTCCGAGAATATGGCGAGTTGCGAGTACCTTTGACGCGGCCTTAGGGCCTAATGCGTCGGGTGTTATATTGTGATTTCCGATCCCGACCACGAGAATATTTCCTTTTTCGGGGAGGAGCGCTCTCAGCTGCTCTCCGATTTTTAAAAGTCTTTTGTCCGCTGCCGTGAAATCTTCTGTCAGCGCTTTGAATTCGCATGTAATGTAAGTTCCTCGTTCTTTTCCGAGGGAATTCGCCGCTTGTTGAGTTTTTATTTTCATTCGTGTAATTTTCATCTTTTCGGAGAAATCGGTTTCGATGTCAACGCCGTTAATATTTTCCTTGACGGCTTCTTTAGCTTCAAGTGCAAGGTCAGTTCTGATCTGCATAATTATCCACCACCTTGTTATTATAATTCTCCGTTAAAACTAAATGTATGCATTTGGTTTTGCAATTGACATATTCCTTTCGGTGATGATATAATAAGATTGGATCCAAATCTGTATCGGAAAGGGTGTGACGGTGTGAAAAGAGCGGCTGTTTTCACCGATATTTCGGGCGTCGGAAATTGTTCCGGCTCAACCAATATTTCTATACTTTCCCACATGGGGGCGGAGGTGTGTCTGATACCCACTGCCGTGCTCTCCGCTCAGACCGGTTTTAATGATTGTTATATATATGATTTTACGGAAAATCTTTCTTCTTATATAAAGTCGATTGAACTGATCGATGTGGATTTCGACGCGATATATGTCGGATTTATAGCCAATTCGGCTCAGGCGAAAATCGTTTCTGATTTCATATCAAGATTCAAACGGAATTCAACCATTGTTTTCACCGATCCTATAATGGGGGACAACGGAAAAATACATGGATTTTTTACGGAGGAATTGTGTTCGAATGTTTCCCGGATAGTGGCTCTGTCCGATATTATCACTCCGAACCTCACCGAACTTTGTTTTCTGACGGAGACGTCCTACGACTTTGTTAACAGCTTGAGTGATAAAGAAAAATTCGAAAAGATCTATCTTATGTGTCAAAAGCTGTTTGATAACGAGATCAAAACAGTGATAGTGACGGGAATAGGCTGTGAAAACGGAAAAATCGCAAATATGTCTGCCGATAAAAGCGGATATAAAACAATTATCACCCGGAAAGCGGGCGGAAGTTACAGCGGAACGGGGGATATTTTTGCATCCATAGTCTTGGGTTCTCTGCTTAACGGATGTTCATGTTATGAATCCGTTAAAAAAGCGGCGGAATTTGTGACGGAAGTTCTGATCAATTCCTATGAAAGCATTAAGGACAGAAACTATGGGATCCCTTATCAGCAGTTTTTATCGAAGCTTTTATAAAAAATAGGCTTTCAGCTTTTTATGGTTGGAAGCCTATTTTTTAAAATTTTGTAATTAACATTATTACTAATAATTATTTACATATCCTTATTTTTGTGTTAAAATAATACTAATGTAATTTTTTGGTTTGTAATTTTAAAGGAAAAGGTGATTCTTATGACGAAACGGTTTTTGAGCTTATTGCTTGCGCTTTTAATGTTAAACTCATTCTTTCCGATAATTTCGGAAGCGTCAGAGATTGATTCAGCTTCGAGCGGAGACGGTTCTGTCTCCGTAACAGCAGAAAGCGGAAAAGAATTTTATATTATTTTTTCAATTAACCCTGTGAATAATGTTCAGGGCCTTCAGCTTGAAATAGCTTATTCGAAGAGTTTTTATCCTCTTAATACCTCAAACGGATATGAGTTCAACGAGGATATCACATTTACCAATACCTTCGTTAACGACAGTCCTTACGGTGCGACTTCTTCTATTCAGGTCGGAATGATATTCAGCAACAGCGGTCAGAATTTTACCAAAAAAACCGACATCGTTAAGCTTCGTTTTACTGCGAAAAGAAAGCTTACCAATAAGTCTATCGATTATTATGTTAAAGAATTTTTTGACTCTACAAGCAGTATGAACGATATCGATCCATCGTATGTTTCCGCGCGCGTTGAAATGATCAGCGATGAACCGACTGTTTCATCATTGACCGTTACTCCTCCGACAAAAACAACTTATTGTGTCGGAGATTCTCTTGACACGTCCGGTATGACGGTTACGGCAAAGTACAGTGACAACACTACAAAAGATGTTACGGCTTCTGCAACTCTTTCGGGTTTCGACAGCAGTTCGGCAGGTACTAAAACAGTCACCGTATCTTACGGAGGAAAAACAGCGACATTTAGCGTTATCATTGAAAATATAGCTGTCACAAGTATTACAATACAAACCAAACCGACAAAGTTAACATATTATGTCGGAGATACATTCGATCCCACGGGAATCAAGGTTATCGCAAACAAAAACAACGGAACAAAGGAAGATGTAACGAGTAAAGTCAGCTACAGCGGCTTTGACAGCAGCAGTGCGGGAACGAGAAAAATAACCGTAAGCTACAGCGGAAAGAGCGCAACGTTTGATATAACGGTGAATTCGGTCGTTGTAACAGATATCAGCATAACAAGCAAACCGACAAAGTTAACATATTATGTCGGAGATACATTCGATCCCACGGGAATCA
>CACYDE010000195.1 GCA_902773045.1 uncultured Ruminococcus sp.
CTTTTCGGTCTAATTTCTGCAATACTGCGTCATCGCCCTTGACAGGCGACAGCCTGCCTGCGGACTCTTCCTTGTCTTGCAAAAATTATTCTCGAAAATTTTTTAAAGGTTTTAATTGAAAATTAGTATTACAATAACAACAAAAGCGCAGTCGTTTGTAAGAGCGGCTGCGCAATTCTTTTTGAGTTTTCCTCATTGAGCTTTGATAATGTTAAAAAGTTACCGACAACATCCATGTTCATTTTGTTATGAACCGTATATCATACAGGGACAACAAAGCGTACAACGGAAAGCACAGCGATTTTTACGATTACAGAAATCACTTGGCAAAGCTGTGAGGAAAGTACGGTGTGAAGCATGTAGTGGGGTAATGTCTGCTATCCATAAAAGTAGGCTTTTCCGCCAAAAAACCGGTTGGCACAAGCCCCCGCTTACATGGCTCGACAGTACTATAATATACGATCAAAAATCGCTCGATCGACAACAGCTATATCGTCGTTAATACAATTTTAACAACCCCAAGAGTACAAATTTTCAGTCATCGGTACACATCAAAAATCGACTTGAAAAACACGTTTTTTCAGAAAACAGAACCGGAATAGAACCAAAGCAAAAAAACAATCCCCAAAAACCGCATATTAATGCGCTTTTCGGGATTTTGGCTACTATTCGTACTCAATGGTTGCCGGGGGTTTACTGGTAATATCATAAACCACTCGGTTAACGTGTTTGACTTCATTAACAATTCGTGATGAAGCTCTTTCGAGCGTTTCGTATGGTACTCTGGTAAAAGTTGCAGTCATAAAGTCCACAGTTGTAACAGAACGAAGCGCGATCATATAATCATATGTTCGGTAGTCCCCCATAACACCGACGCTTTTTACATTTGTAAGTGCCGCAAAATATTGATTTGCATCCTTGTTGATTCCGTCACGCTCCATTTCCTCACGGAAAATGTAGTCTGCATCTCTGAGAATATCAAGCTTTTCTTTGGTTATATCTCCGATCACACGAATTGCCAGCCCCGGACCGGGAAATGGCTGACGATCAACAAGATGATCCGGAATACCAAGTTCTCTTCCCACTTTTCTGACTTCATCCTTAAACAGATCACGAAGAGGTTCTACAATCTCCTTGAAATCTACGTAATCCGGCAGTCCGCCTACATTATGATGACTCTTGATAGTCGCGCCTATTCCTTTGCCGCTTTCAACAACATCTGGATATATCGTACCCTGCACAAGATAATCAACCGCGCCGATCTTCTTTGCCTCTTCCTCAAAAACCTTGATGAACTCTTCACCGATGATCTTGCGCTTCTTCTCCGGATCTTCAACTCCCGCCAGTCTTTTCAGAAATCTTTCTTCTGCGTCAACTCTGATGAATTTGGATTTGAATCTCTTTCCGAAAACTTCTTCGACCTCGTCTCCCTCGTTTTTTCTCAAAAGACCGTGGTCAACAAAAATGCAAGTCAGGTTCTCACCGATCGCCTCGTTCAGAAGCGCAGCCGCAACCGAAGAATCTACTCCGCCCGACAATGCGCAAAGTGCCTTTCCATCTCCGATTTTCTCTTTAAGTGCCTTAACGGTTTCCTTAGCAAACGACGACATCTTCCAGTTGCCGCTGCATCCGCATATTTTTTTCACAAAGTTATCTATAATTTTAAGACCGTTAGCGGTATTGTTGACCTCGGGGTGAAACTGTATTCCATAAAAACCCTTCTCTTTGTTCTCTATTCCCGCGAAAGGACATGACTCCGTTTCGGCAATTTTTTCAAAGCCCTCCGGAAGTGTATCTACATAATCCGTGTGTGACATAAGACACACATTCCTGTCTCCAAAACCGTCAAACAAAACGGACGGATAGAATTTAACATCTGTCTCACCGTATTCACGTTTGTCCGCTCTTTCAACATTACCGCCCAGTGTGTGGGTCATGATCTGCATTCCGTAGCAGATCCCCAAAACCGGAATACCAAGACCGAAGATCTCGGGATCGCATTTCGGCGCGTCTTCACCGTAAACGCTCGCAGGACCGCCTGTGAAAATAACGCCCTTTGCTCCTCTGTTCCTGACCTCTTCGGCAGAAATGTCGTGGCGAACGATCTCGCAGTACACATTACACTCCCTGACTCTGCGTGCAATAAGCTGGTTATACTGACCGCAAAAGTCAAGAATAAGTATCAGTTCATCTTTTTGCTGCATTAAAGCTTCCTCCGTTTCGATATAAAAGGATACTTTAATTATATTACAGGATATTGCAATAATCAAGGGGACAAGAGGATTTTCGGATAATTTTAATTTTTTTGATAAAAATAAGGGTATGCAAAAGAAAATATTGCATGCCCGTTGTATTATTCTATTATGACATTATAATGTTTTTGTTCGTGAATATATTACCGCACGAACAAAAACAGTATTATTTCTTTTATCCACGGAATAATATACATAAAAATTCTTAACAATCATTCTTCTCAGTTTCATTGAATTAAAAGGCTCATCTTCAATAATTTTGTATCTCATAGGCATTTCATCAAGAGACATAACCGCTTTACTGATAGCATGAAGATACTCAGAGGCAGTATTTTCCTCTTTAAGAGCTTCGACAACATAACGCCGCAGCTCCAAAAGATTATCTCTTGCTTTTTCTGTCAAAAAGACTTTATATCTCTCCACGATCACAGCCCTTTCATCAACTCATCAAAAAATTCTTCTGCAGGGTAAACCTCACCGCGTTCGATCTGACGTGAGCTTTCTTCAAACAACGCAATCAGTTCCTCTTTGGTATACTCACCAAGCGCCTTCGGACGCGGCGCAAGATTCACCTCAAACGGCACGCCCTGCTTTATTATGACCTGTCTGTAAAGTGAATTGATAAGAGTAGAAACGGAAATACCAAGCTTGCTCAGAATTTCCTCAGCCTGTTCCTTGATCTCGCTTTCAACACGAACACTTACGGTTGAATCCTTCATAGTCAACGCCCCTTTCAAAGTTTCTGTATATATTATACCATTTTGTA
>CACYDE010000196.1 GCA_902773045.1 uncultured Ruminococcus sp.
AGGGAGGTGCAGACAAATGGCAAAGTGTGATATTTGCGGTAAGGGCGTAACTTTTGGTATTAAAGTTTCTCACTCTCACAGACGTTCGAACAGAACATGGAAACCGAACGTAACTAAGGTAAAGGCTATCGTTGACGGTTCTCCGAAGCGTATTCACGCATGCACCCGCTGCCTGCGTTCCGGTAAGGTTACCAGAGCAGTTTAATGTGTAAAATAACACAAGATTCAGAGGAGCTTTTTAAGCTCCCTTTTTCTTTTGTTCACATTCTTGATTTTTCATAAAAAATTGTCCGAAAATATAAAATATATAAAAAACACTTGAAAAGACCGTGAAAAAACTGTATAATATAATCAATGCCGTTGAAATAAAATTTTTGACGGTCAAAACTGCAAAAATTTTATTTGGAGAGAGGGTTTTAAAATGTCAGCAAAAGGTTTTTTCGGAGAGTTTAAGGAGTTTGTGTCGCGCGGTAATGTTATGGATCTTGCGGTCGGCGTTATCATCGGCGGAGCTTTTCAGGGAATTGTTTCGTCTCTTTGTGACGATGTTATCACTCCGTTAATTCAGTTTCTGATCGGAAAAGCAACCGGCAAAACTTCGATCGAGGATATGACCTCGGCGCTTAATGTGGGGCCGATCGCTTTCGGAAACTTCATTTCGGCGATCATCAATTTCTTCATTATGGCGATCATTATTTTCTGCATTGTCAAGGCTGTGAACAAGCTTACGGCGATCGGAAAGAAGCCTGTTGAGGAAGAGGTTACGACCAAGGAGTGTCCTTTCTGCTTCAGCGAGATCTCGCTCAAAGCAACAAGATGTCCTTGCTGTACGGCTCAGCTTGACGACAGCAAAAAGATCAAGGTTGAAAAGAAAAAGTGATTTTGTGCCGATGACAGGATTAATGTCATCGGCTTATTTTTTGCTGTTAATATTTGTTGTTGACGATAACGAAATACCCGGTGAATAAAATTCTTCGGAAAAGTTTTCCACATCAATTTGTCTTGATGTGGAAAACACGAAACATTTTGACTTGCTATAATGTGAAATGCACACCCGAAACGGGGTGTGCATTAATATTGCCTTAAAATAAATCGCTGTGTGTACCTTTACGTGTAAGATAAAGAACAAGATCGTTATCTGCTATTTCGTAAACCAAAAGCCAATCGGGTGTAATATGACATTCACGGCAACCGTCAAATTCTCCGTTCAAATAATGGTCTTGATATTTTTGAGGTAGTTCCTCGCCGTTTGCAAGAATTTTTAAAACCTTTTCAAGTTTGGATATATCATAACCCCGTTTTACAATTTTTTTATAATCCTTTTTAAATGACGAGTGGTAATTAATCTTCCGCATTCAAATCCTCCATTAATTCATCAACAGAGTTGAAAGGTCCGTGAAGATTTCGTTCGTTTTTGACATCGCTGATAGCTTCAAGGGTTTCCGCATTCGGAACATCTGCTTTTATCTCGAACGGTATACCGTGAACTCTAACCAGTTGTCTTAAAAAAACATTGACCGCAGTAGACATATTCATTCCCAGATCGTTAAGCAATTCCTCTGCATTTTTCTTTAAGGTTTCATCTACACGAACGTTTAGATTTGTTGTTGCCATAAGATCAACTCCTTTAATATTGTATATACATTATAACACTTTTTTGTTACAATATCAAGATTTTGTTTTACGAAAGCATTATATCTTTTATTGTGCCTGTTTTCACGCAAAAAAAACCGCCCTTATAGCTAAGAGCGGTCAATAAAATTACTCAAACTTCTCACATATCAATTACCATTCTGTCCTTATCGAAACTGTGTTTTCGGGAATTTAAACAGAGTTCAAGTAACCGGTTGAAATAGTTGCACATTAGTCCTACTGCTCCGGGATCATCATACCATCGTTTACTCTCGTAAGCCGTAACTTACACCTTCTCCAAATATATTACACCGTCTTTTATATCCACTGCGTAAAATGTCAATTCATAAACAAAAATACTATCGGTTTGTCCGTCAACGTTCGCCGTCAGATTTTATTTTGTTTGAAATTACTCATATCTCAAAGCTTCGATCGGGTCAAGCTTTGAGGCTTTTCTTGACGGTATCCAACCGAAAATTATTCCGACCAGCATCGAAAAGACTACCGAAACTGCGATCGCTCCGGCGTTGATCGCCATGGGCATTTGTATAACTCTTGAAACTATGAACGAGATTCCGATTCCTATCAGAACTCCGAGAATACCTCCCAGACTGGTGAGAACTACCGCTTCTGTCAGGAACTGGGCGCGGATAACCTTGTTGTTTGCGCCGAGAGCTTTTTTGAGTCCGATCTCTCGTGTCCTTTCCGTCACGGAAACAAGCATGATGTTCATGACTCCGATTCCTCCGACGATCAGAGAAATACTTGCGATTCCGCCGAGAAGAATGGACGCAACCTGAGCGGTTGTTTCGAGGTATTCCGCATTTTCACTCATTGAGCCGGATTTATATTCGAATTTCTCGCCGGGTATTTCTTTGTTAAGAATGCTTGAAGCCCGTGATTCGATCATTACCGTATCGTCCACGCTTTCAAACTTGATGACAAGACTCTGGATATCGTCGTATCCGCGGATGAGATCCCATGAAGTGGTGGGAATGTAGAGTTCGTTGGTTTCAAGTCCTATCTTGGTTGCATAGTCGCCGAATGAATTTATGTCGCTGTAGTCTTTTATTCTGGTGACTACTCCGACTACGACAAAAGTGTCCGACCCTAAAATTATTGTCTTTCCGAGGGAGCTTTCATTCTTGAAAAGCTCTCCTTCGGCTTCGCTTGAAAGAATTACTACGTTGTTTTTATTTTCGTAGTCATTGTCAATGAACAGTCTTCCCGAAGTCAGGATAAGGTTTTTCATTTCGAAAAAATCCTCCCGAACGCCGTAGACAGAGCTGTAGGAAGAAATTGCGTTGTAGGCGTGCTCGATGGCGCTGCTTGAGTAGATGGGTGTCGTTTTTACTACGCCTTCGATCGCTTCAACTTTCTCCATGGCATCATCCGAAATGACGGATATTCCGGGGATCGTTCCGTTCATCGATATATCGTAGGGAGACCATGAATCGTTTTTGTCATAAAGACTCAGCGTGATAGTGTTTGTGTTGTCGCCCACCATCTCGTCTTTAAGGTTGTTTGTGACGGATTCGATGATGGAAACAATAACGATAACGGAGGAGATGCCTATGATAATACCAAGCATAGTCAGGACAGAACGCATTTTATGGGAAATTATTCCTTTAATTGAAAGTCTTATATTCTCTATCATATCATTATCACCCCAATATTGATTCTCCGTAAATTAATGTATCTATATTCACGTCCTTTACCGGCTTACCTTCCTCTGTTTTCCCGTAAGGGATGGCGAGTCTGTCGTCGCGGCTGAGTCCGCCGGTCACGTTGATGAACATCCCGTAAAAAGACTGTCCGACCTTGACGTAACGTTTCTCAATGACGTTGTCGTCGTTTGCGACCATTACGTAACTCTTTGAGCCTTCCGATCTGACGAACATGCTCATGATCTGGATGACTTCCTCTTTTTCGGTCTCTACGGGTTTTATGCTTACGAAGTTATCTTCCTCAAGTTCAAGCGGTTCTTCGACCGTTACGACAAATTCATAGAAGGATTCCGTCGCGGTCGAAAGCTCGGAAGAAGGAAGGTCGCTGATGGAGGTGACTTTTCCGTAAGATGAGTTTCCGGTGCTTAAGTCGGTGACCTTGACTTCCATGTCCCCTTCAATATCGGAAAGTGAAAACTCTCCGATATAAGAAGCCACGCTCATGCCGTTATTGCTTGTAACGGTGACGTAAGCTCCGCTTTCCGCCAGATGATAGATATCCTTCGCAACGAACGTTACCGTTCCGTCAAGCGTCGCAGTCTCCGCGCCGGTCTCAAGAAGCTTTTCGGATTTTCTCACGTCAAGCTCCGCCTGCTTTTTTTTAAGCTGAAGCGACTCTATTTTTTTCTCGTTTTCGGAGATCATGTTTTTGAGCTGCTCTCTTGAATAGAGATAATTATCATTGAGTGAAAGCTCGTAGTCCGAGTCCTCGGATTCGTTTGTGTTCTGTGGCTGATCGTTTGCCTCCGAGGATCCGATCATGCCTTCAAGAGCGGTAATGTCGAAGCCTTCGGCAATTTCCGACGCTGCGGGGTCTTCCGAAGGCGCGGAGGGCGCTTGAATGATGAAGCTTGCGAAATCCGCGGACGAACCGCTGAAAGAAACACTTCCGTCGGGAGTTATTCCCACTCCGTCGGAAACGCTCCAGTCGGTGACATTCTCTTTATCTATTTTGGAGCCGTCAACCCCGCGCGCGAAAAGAGGATTTCCGTCTGCGTCACAAACGTAGAAAAGCGCATGCTTTGTAGTCTTTTCGTCTCCGGATAGCTCTTTCAGGTAGTCGGCAGAAACCATCGTGTCCGTTCCGACGAAGAAGACGAAAGGATCTTCCGCCGTTCCGAGACCCGACACGGGTTCGGAACTCGTAGTGACAAGCTTTTCGTAAACAAAATTCATTTTCGGAACATCTGCGGTTCGGATAGGTTCGGTTTCCTGTTCGGGAACTGTTACCTCCGGCTCTTCGGGAACGTAATCCTGAGGCGCGTTTTCCGACGGCTGAAGCTTTTTGAGGATCTCGATCTCGTTTTTCGCGATCTTGATCTCGTTTTCGATCTTTTTTATATTGTTGTTTGATGTATCTTTAAGGAATATCACGGAAGATGTGTCGTATGTAAAAAGAACGTCGCCTTTTGAAACCTTGTCGCCCTTTTTGACTTTGACCTCGTCGATTTTCAGCTCGCTGCTGAATTTAACGTCCTGAACGGTTCCTTTTTTGAGAGTTCCGCGATAACTGTTTTCTTCATCTGCGCCGCCGAAACCTCCGTAATATTTTGAGATCGCGTCGACGGACGCAACGTTGACGAAGTCTTTGGAATTTTCCGTCTCCGAAGCGCTGTAGATCATTCCTGCGGCGACCGCAAGGATCAGGAGCGGAACAATGACATAGTTTGCTTTAAACCTCTTCATTTTCATTACCTCCGAAGCCGTATTTCCTCGAATTGAGGATCCTTTCGAATTCGTCGATGGAACGAAGCTCGCCGTCATAAATCACGACAGTTCTGTCGGCGCAGTCGGCTATAGCTTTTTCATGGGTGATCATAACGATAGTCATTCCTTCTTGATTGAGCGTTCGGAAAAGCTCCATGACCTGATCGCCCGACTTTGAATCGAGCGCACCCGTGGGTTCGTCCGCAAGAAGAATTTTAGGACGGTTGGCGATCGCCCTTGCGATCGCGACTCTCTGTTTCTGACCGCCCGAAAGCTGTGTCGGAAGAAAGTCCATGCGGTCTTCGAGTCCGACTTTTCGGAGAGCCTCTTTCGCGATCTCTCTTCTTTTTTTCTTTTTCACTTTCGCGTAAAGCAGCGGAAGCTCCACATTTTCGAGCGCGGTCTGGCGGGGGAGAAGATTGAAATTCTGAAAAACGAACCCGATCCCCTTGTTTCTGATCTCGGAAAGCGAACTGTCGCTCTGAACGGAAATATCGATGCCGTCAAAAAGATAGAGTCCCGATGTGGGTCTGTCCAGACAGCCGATAATGTTCATGAGAGTGGATTTTCCCGAGCCGGAAGGTCCCATTATCGCAAGATAGTCGCCTTCTTCAACGTCTAAATTTATATTTTTCAAAGCGGGAACTTCAATGCTTCCTGTCAGATAATTTTTATAAATTTCGTTTAATGAAAGGATCATAAAGCTGCCCCCCTTAACCGACCGAGCCGTCTGCTGCGTTCTGTTCGTCATCGTCCGTTGTTTCCGGCATCTCATTGTGTTCGGTCGCGGTCGTTTCGGAGAATCTGTCCTCGGGGAATGCGATGTAATCGTCCTCTGTGATCCCCGAAATTATCTCGTACTTCATCAGAACCGAATCGTAGACTCCAAGCTCCACTTTGCGCTTTTCGAGAAGGTTAGAGGAGGATTCCGCCCAAATGTACGGGTCTGAATCCGCGTCAACGATATAGAACGCGTCGATCATCAGTCTGCTTGTTTCAACTTCAGCGTCCTTGTCCATTTCAACGGTGACGTGCTGTCCTATGAGCAGTCCGTCAGAACTGTCGAGAGAAATATAAACAGGATACTTCGTCGTGGTTTCTCCGCTGTACATATTGTTGTCCGTGATCGGCTTTGCCGTGTCGATGGAAGTTACCTTTCCCGTCCACACAACGTCGTTGTTTGTGCGTGAACGGATAATGATAGCTTCGTCAAGGAAAAAGTCGGAAATGTTTTCTTCGCTGACGATCGCCTTGATCCTGTAGTCGCCGTTTGAAGCGATCTTTATGTAACTGTCCGACGCAGGATCGTTGACGCTTTGAACGATACCGCCGACGGAAGACTTGACGATGTTGTTTTTGATCGATTTCTGAAGCTTCTCAATCGTTTTTTCAATAGTGGATTTTGTGTATTCCGCTTGTTTCAGTTCGAGCTTCACCGCTTCGATCTGATTGGAAATTGTGAGTTTTTTGTTGGTTGAAGCATTTTTCTTTTCTTTTTCGAGGGAAGAGATCTGATCGTTGTAGGATTTGATCTCGGAGACTTTCTGCTCGAGGTCAAGTCTGTTCTGATCGAGCTGAAGCTGCATATCCTCAATGTCATACTCAAAGAGCTTGTCTCCTGTTTTGACTTCATCGCCCTCTTTGACGAACGTTGTTTTTATCTTCTTTTCGGAGTCTGCTTCGATGGAAACGATCTCTTGATTTTCAACGGCGCCGCTGTATCTGTTCGAAGTGAAAGAAAATCCGCTTATCAGATCACTGACCTTTGTGACGTAGGCGATATTGAGTTCAACGTTTTGCTGCGGTTCTTCGGGCATGATATTCGGAATAACGAACATATACCCCCCTGCCGCGAGAACAAGAATAACGGCAATAGTGATTATGATTTTACCTGTTTTTTTCATAGTCGATCCTCCTGAGTAAATCCGTCTTTGTAATAGAGCGTGTATTATTTGAATTAATACAATTATACGCTTATAAATGCGTAATGTCAACAGTTCGAAAAAATATTTCCGGTTTCTATAAGATTATATTCTTATTATAACATACAATGGTCAAGGAATCGGTCAAGGAAACGTCAAGAAAATGTCAAGATTTTATAGCCTTGCCCGATATTTTCGCAGCGCTGTCATCTGCAATACAATTATACATTTTTTTGAATTGTAATGTTTAAACATGGTGTAAAATATCCTTTTGCGGGGTGCTGCCGTAAAATTTACCGATTTACAGTTATAAATTCATTGACAAAACATACAAATTATGATAGACTTAATGTGTGAAATTATAAAGGAGGTTGTCCGTTTATGAAAAGAATTCAGACTATCGAAACTCGTGATCTCAAGAAGAGCGTTCAGACAGGCGGCTGCGGCGAGTGTCAGACATCATGTCAGTCGGCTTGCAAGACGTCCTGCGGCGTTGCAAATCAGCAGTGCGAGAACAGCTCAAGCGAGAAGTAATTTCCGAGAGTCGTTTGTACTGCGAATGGGCATGAGTAAACTTTTCGTGTACATCTTTGTGCCGTTTATGCCGTGGTCGAGTGTAAACGGCATTTATTTTTTGTAAAGGAACAGAAAATATGATACATTGTTATAAATTAAACGGATATAATATCGTTCTCGACGTTTTCAGCGGAAGCGTCCATGTTGTTGACGAGGTCGCTTACGACGCGATCGGGATGTATGAGAACAATGACAAAGAAACCGTTAAAAGCCGTCTTCTTGAAAAGTACAGCGGAAGAGCCGATGTGACGGAAAAGGAAATAGACGAGCTTTTTGAAGATATAGAAGAGCTTAAAGAAAAAGGAAAGCTTTATGCTCCCGATGTTTACGAAGGAAAAGCATTCGATCTCAAAAACAGAAACACCGTTATCAAAGCTTTGTGTCTTCATGTGGCGCATACATGCAACCTGAACTGTGAATATTGTTTTGCAAGTCAGGGAAAATATCACGGCGACAGGGCGCTGATGACGCTTGAGGTCGGAAAGAGAGCGCTTGATTTCCTCGTTGAAAATTCCGGAAAAAGAAAAAACCTTGAAGTTGATTTCTTCGGCGGAGAGCCGCTGATGAACTGGGAAGTCGTGAAAGAGATCGTGAGATACGGACGGGAGCTTGAAAAAACTCACAACAAAAACTTCCGGTTCACATTGACGACGAACGGTGTTCTGCTCAATGACGACGTTATCGACTTTGCAAATAGGGAAATGCATAACGTTGTTTTAAGCCTTGACGGTAGGCGCGAGATCCACGACAGACTGAGAAAAACCGTCAACGGCAAGGGAAGCTACGACACGATAGTTCCGAAATTCCGCCATTTCATCGAAAAGCGCGGCGACCGCGGCTACTACATGAGAGGAACTTTCACTCACAATAACGTGGATTTCACAAACGATATTTTCCACATGGCTGATCTCGGATTCACGGAGCTTTCGATGGAGCCTGTTGTCTGTAAGCCTGACGATCCCTATGCGCTCACCGAGGAAGATCTTCCGATCCTCTTTGAACAGTATGAGATACTCGCGAAAGAAATGCTCAAACGTGACAGAGAGGGAAGAGGGTTCACCTTTTATCACTATATGATCGACCTGACCCACGGTCCGTGCATCTACAAAAGAATTTCGGGCTGCGGTTCGGGAACGGAATATATGGCAGTTACCCCGTGGGGCGAGCTGTACCCGTGTCACCAGTTCGTGGGTGACGAAAAGTACAGTCTCGGAAACATCTGGGACGGCGTCAAAAATAAGGAAGCTCAGCAGGAATTTAAGCTTTGCAATGCTTACGCAAGAGAAGAATGCCGTGACTGTTGGGCGAAGCTTTACTGCAGCGGAGGCTGCGCCGCGAATTCTTATCATGCGACAGGTTCGATCACCGGCGTTTATGAGTACGGCTGCAAGCTGTTCAGAAAGCGCATGGAATGTGCGATAATGATGCAGATAGATAAAGCCCAAAACGGCTGATATCGGGCGACCGCAAAACGAAGAATTTTTTATAATACCATCGGTTAATACCGATAAATAAAGGAGAAGATAATATGAAAGAAGTATCAAATCTGATCGACTACCGTTCGGATATAAAGGTAGTTGACGCAACTCTGCGTGACGGAGGTCTGGTAAACGATTTTTATTTTTCGGACGAGTTTGTGAAAGACTTGTATCAGGCGAACCTCAAAGCCGGAGTCGATTACATGGAATTCGGCTACAAAGCTTCCAAGGAGCTTTTTGACGTTGACAAATTCGGAAAATGGAAGTTCTGCAGCGAAGACGATATCAGAGCTGTTGTCGGCGACAACAACACCGATCTCAAGATCGCGGTTATGGCTGACGTTGGAAGATGCGACTATAAAAACGATATCATCAATAAAAGCGACAGTGCGATCGACCTTGTGCGTGTTGCAACTTATATCCACACGATCCCCGAAGCGGTCGATATGATCGAAGACGCTTACAAAAAGGGTTATCAGACAAGCTGTAATATAATGGCGATCTCGAACGCACGTGAGAGTGAGCTTACGGCTGCGCTTGAAATTCTGGGAAAAACTCCGGTTGACTGTTTTTACGTTGTTGACAGCTTCGGTTCGCTTTATCCCGAGCAGATCGCGAGACTTGCGGATATTTATCTGAATGCTGCCGCCAAGTACGGAAAGAAAGTCGGAATCCACGCTCACAACAATCTCCAGCTTGCTTTCGCCAACACAGTCGAATCGGTTGGAATCGGCGTTGACTGGCTTGACGCAACGTATTCCTCAATGGGACGAGGCGCCGGAAACTGTGCGATGGAACTTCTTTTAGGCTTCCTGCGCAATCCGAAATACGATGTTTATCCCGTTTTAAAGTTCATTGAGAAACACATGAACAAGCTTCGCGAGGACGGAGTAGTCTGGGGCTACGACGTTCAGTATCTCCTCACGGGTCTTTTGAATCAGCACCCGAGAACGGCGATCCGCTTCACAAAAGAAAACCGCAAGGACTATGCGGAGTTCTACAAAGAGATCGTTACGGACGACTGATCCGATCAAAAAATTGTTAACAATTTTTAATCAGTATTGCCTTAACTGTAAATAATTTTTTAAACCGCTCGAATTTATATTGATTTTCGGGCGGTTTTGTTTTATAATTTTTATCGTAGTAACTCTTTTGTAATTATTAACGCGGCAATTCAACGATCCGTTTAACGGTTAACACAAACGCTGAACAATCTATGGGGATAAATTCTGACGCAGGCGGTGAAGTCACCTAACCGAAAAAGTCGGTGTGCGTTATGCTTGTCGGGGCTTACCGACCGTTTATCGTACAGTGTTGCCGGTTCGGCTGCTTGCCGCCATGAAATTATATTGTTTATGTTTTGGGTATTATGCTAATATAAGTGGTAAGGGGTTTTTTGTTTGAAAGAATATAGAAATAAAAATGAATATGAAATTGAATACAGCAACACGGTGATCGAAGATGAAGTCGGGGATATCGAAGCTTCCGATCCCGGTCATCATAAAAACAAAACCAAAAAGTCAAAAAGAAAAAAGAAGCGCGCTGCCTTTTTTTCTTTGGTAGGCTGTCTTTCCGTTCTTACGGTCGCATGCGTTTCTGTCGCAGTTTTTGCGTCGAAAGCTCAAATGAAGGAAGCCGAGCTTCAAAGCAGTTTTGAAGCCGTTTCGGACTCGAACCTTGAGATTCAGGCGAGTCTGATCCAGTATTCCGTTGATGATGAGCCGAAGCACGTTGACCTCGGCGAATTGGAGCAGGAGATCAATGAGATCATCGAATCAACGAAAGAGATCACGGGCGGCGAATGGTCGGTTTATGTCTATATTCCCGATTCTCGCGATTCTCTGAGCATCAACCGGAAGAAAATGCAGGCGGCGAGCGTTATCAAGCTTTTTGTGATGGGAGAGGTTTATGAGGAATATGACGCGCTGAACGAGAAATATCCCGATGAGGATATTGACGAACTGCTTGAAAGTATGATAACGGTCAGTGACAACGAGGCGACGGATTGGCTTATCACTATGCTCGGACGTGGAGACGGTTCTTCGGGACGAAAAAAAGTTAACGAGTTCTGTTCTTCACTGGGCTTGAAAAATACGATCATGGACAGAATGATGGGCGATGATAATATTGTGAGCGATAATTATACGTCCACAGAAGATACGGCAATGTATCTTGATATGATCTACAATGGAAATTTCAAGCATTCCAAAGATATGATAAAGCTGCTTGAAGCCCAGACGAGAACTATGAAGATCCCGGCAGGCGTACCGGCTGAGGTGAAAACCGCGAACAAAACAGGAGAGCTTGACGATTGTCAGAATGACGCGGCGATCGTTTATTCAAAGCGTCCGTATATAATCTGTGTAATGTCCGACGGAACATCGGGCTATCAGGAACCCATAGACGCGATAGTGGATATTTCCACTGCGGCGTATAATTATATTGTAAAAAGACTATAAGGGGTGAGAGATTTGAACGAAAAGATCGAAGAGTTCAGAAGTCTGGTTGAAAAAAGCAAACGCATTGTTTTTTTCGGAGGTGCGGGAGTTTCGACAGAAAGCGGTATCCCCGATTTTCGGAGCAAGGACGGACTTTACAATCAGAAGTATGACTATCCGCCCGAAGAGATCCTGAGTCACGGTTTCTTCATGCATAAGACCGAGGAGTTTTACAAATTCTACAGGGATAAGCTCAACAGTCTGAAATATGAACCCAATATCACTCACAAAAAACTCGCCGAGCTTGAAAATGAGGGAAAGCTTTCCGCAGTTGTCACTCAGAATATCGACGGACTTCATCAGAAGGCAGGTTCAAAGAAAGTCTATGAGCTTCACGGAAGCGTTCTCAGAAATTACTGCATGAAGTGCGGAAAATTTCACGGACCTGAAAAGGTCTTTGAAACTGTGGGTGTTCCTTTCTGTGAATGCGGCGGATTGATAAAACCCGATGTTGTTCTCTACAACGAGCCGCTTGACGAGAAGGTCGTCCGCGGTGCGATCAAAGCGATCAGCTCAGCCGATCTTCTTATTATCGGCGGAACATCGCTGACCGTTTATCCTGCGAGCAGCTACATCAGCTATTTCGGCGGAAATAAAATGGTTTTGATAAACAAAACGTCCACTCCCTATGACAACACGGCAGATCTTGTGATAAACTGCGGTCTGGGCGAGGTGTTCTCTTTTTAACGGTATGATATCGCCGTGGGCTTTGCGGCGATAAGCGTAAAACATTGTCACATTATATGTATACAATAAAAAGCTGTGCAGACAAAAACTGCACAGCTTTTTTAGTGTCAACACACCCTAATTCATTTTATAAACCCCGTGAGGATTTGCGGAAAAGAATTCATCTATCCGGTCAAGCTCTTCAAGCGCTTTTTTCTTTGATTTGTAGATCCCCAAAGTCAGCTTGGAGCCTGAAAAAACTCCGTGACCGGAACACGTTCCGAAAATATAATAATCCTTTTCACCCATCATTTCGGAAAGGTAAATATGAACTACTTCCGCGATAGCCTCTTTTGATTGAGTTCGAATCAGCATTCCATCACCCGATCTTACTCGACCGTAACCGACTTTGCAAGGTTTCTCGGCTGATCGACGTCATTTCCTTTTTGAACCGAGGTATAATATGCGATGAGCTGGAGCGGAACACAAACCAGCATAGGAAGAAGTATTTCTTCGAAATTCGGGATCTTCAGAACATAGTCCGCGATATCCTTCGGAACGTCGTTTCCTTCCTGACATATCATTATTACTTTAGCGCCGCGCGCCTTGACCTCTTTGATGTTGCTTACGGTCTTTTCGTAAAGCGCCGACTGGGTCGCGACCGCGATAACAGGCATATCTTTTGTGATGAGGGATATTGTTCCGTGTTTAAGTTCGCCTGCCGCATAGCTTTCCGAGTGAATGTAGGATATTTCTTTGAGTTTAAGGCTGCCTTCCATGCTCAGAGCGTAGTCAAGACCTCTTCCGATGTAGAGAAGACTGTCGGCTGTGAGAAGCTTGGTCGATATCTTCTGAGATATCTCGGTCGTCTGAGCGATGACCTTTTCAACCATCTCGGGAGTTTCCAGCAGCTTTGAGGTATAGTATTTATATTTTTCTTCGTCGATCTGACCTTTTGCGAACGCAAGCTCAAAAGCAAAGAGATACATAACAGACAGCTGAACCATGTATGCTTTCGTTGAAGCAACGGAGATCTCGGGACCTGCGTGAGTGTAGATAAGCATATCCGCTTCTCTTGCGATCGTGCTTCCCATTGCATTGACTATCGCAAGAGTCTTTGCGCCCTTTTCCTTCGCAAGACGCATTGCCGCAAGACTGTCGGCTGTTTCTCCGCTCTGCGAAACGATAATTATCAGATCGCCTTTTCCGATGATCGGGTTTCTGTATCTGAATTCGCTTGCAATGTCTACTGTCACGGCAGTTCTCGCGATATCCTCAATGACGTATTTGCCGACCATGCCGGAATGCATTGCGCTTCCGCAGGCAACAATATAAATATTGCGTATATTTCTCAGGACCTCGGGATTGATGTTGCATTCGTCAAGACAGGGCATTCCGTCCTTGATCCTCGGGAGAACCGTGTTTTTGATGGCGGTCGGCTGTTCGTTGATCTCCTTTATCATGTAGTGAGGATAGCCGCACTTTCCGACTGCGTCAACGTCCCAGTCGGCTGTTTTAAGTTCCTTGGAAACGATCTGATAGTGACTGTCGAAAACTCTTACGCCTTCGTTTTTGGAGAGAACGGCGATCTCGTCGTGTTCAAGAAGATAATAATTTTTCGTGTACTGAATTATTGCGGGGACGTCCGAGGCAATGAAATTTTCATCTTCACCGACTCCGATTATCAAAGGACTTTCTCTTCTCACCGCGAAGACTTTGTTGGGGAAATCTTCAAAAACGATCCCCAGCGCAAAGCTTCCTTTAAGCTCCTGAGTTGTTTCGATGATAGATCTTATCGGATCGTTGATATGGCTGTAATAGTAGTCAAGAAGCTGCGCCACAACTTCGGTGTCCGTATCGCTTAAAAATTCTCGACCCTGGTTTTCAAGGAATTCTTTAAGCTCCTTGTAGTTTTCGATAATACCGTTGTGAACGAGCGTAACTTTCGCGCCGCTGTGAGGGTGAGAGTTGATGTCAGAAGGCTCGCCGTGAGTTGCCCAGCGAGTGTGACCTATTCCGGCGAAGCCGTCGGGCTTTCCTTCGATCTTCATTTTTTCAACAAGATCTTTCAGCTTTCCTTTTGATTTTGCAACGTTGATCTTGTCGTTTTCAAAAACGGCAATTCCTGCCGAATCATATCCGCGGTATTCAAGTCTTGTGAGCGCGCTCACGAGAACGTCGGAGCAATCTCTGTGACCGACATATCCTACAATTCCACACATGAACGTTTTCCTCCTGTATTTTTTCTTTTTTGATAGCTTACGGAAACGTATAGTCCGTATTTTTATAGAAATATAAATTTGTTTGTTAGATTTTGTTTATTACTCAAACTTCCCATAATCAAAATTACGATGAATGCAGAGTCTATCGTGGGTTGTCGATGCGAAGAATAGTTTTCGCTGTCGAATCCGAGCTTATTCTTCGATCAAAGCTTTAGCCGTCGCCCAGCCCCCAAAACTCATCGGATTTGAATAAGCTATATTTATCCGCCAAATTTTGAAAAAGCCGGATAAATATTCAACTTTAGGAACTGTGAAGAAATAAATTTTCAATTTATGCTTAGGATAATTTGTTCTGAACAAGGCAAATTTTTGCAGCAATACTAAC
>CACYDE010000197.1 GCA_902773045.1 uncultured Ruminococcus sp.
TATGTCGAGGACGACAACGCAGCTATGCGCTTACCGGGGCGTCGAACTTGTCTGGATATTTGTTTGGTTTGCTATAGTATGTGGGAAATTTGAGTTATTATAAAAGAAAAATCAATTTCTTAAAATAGTAAGTAATAATTACAGCCACCACAAAAGAATACGGTAATGAAACATTTATCAAAAAAATAAAGCTGCACCCAAAAAGGTTACAGCTTTAAACCACAAATCAGAAAGATGTTGAATTCCGCGGATGCGTTTTTCGCTCCGCCAACAACCGAAAACGGAATAATTATGAAGAATAATTATTGCTGTTATATTTATTCCATTTACTTACGGCAGCGCTCTGATTTTTATTTGCATTAATGGAAGCGATCAGAACATTTTTAATATCCTGAACCATAGAAATTAAATATACATAATCATAAGGGAAGAGATTCATCGAACTCAATGTTTTCAACAAATAAACACACTCGACCGAAGCTTTCAAAGCCTCCTGCAAGTGATCGTTAAAAGCACCCTTATCATCACCGTAAACAGACTTGTTGATGTGCGTTCCCATTTCCGACGCAGCCTCAAGAAGTCTTTTGGATATTGTTTCATCTAATCCCGATTTTGAGTAAGCTTCATTAAACAACGCAATCTGAGCCAAAAATTCAACCGACTTGTTAAAAATTATATTACTCACACTTACCACCTCATATTTATTATAGCAAATCCCGGAAACAAATGCAATAAATTTTTATGTGTTTCAGGCTTTTTTTGGTTAAAAATAAACTGAAAATTATGTGAAAAAATAACAAATTATATTATTCGAGATTATTATTATACTCAGAATCGTGAAAAATAACCATTAAACTTAAGTTCAGGCCATTTCAAAGACTTGTGTTTTTGAAAAATATGTTTTTCAGCTTATCAATTGAATTTTCCCGAAGAATACTTGATAAAGAATTACGATAAACTTCCTTAACGTACGCTGCGTAAAATTCCGTAAAAAAGTCGGATCGAATTAAATTCGTCCGACTTTCCGGCAAGCAACTCGCCAAATATTCAAAATCAGTCCGCCCGAAGGGATTCGAACCCCCGTTCTTCAGAATCGGAATCTGCTGCGTTATCCAACTGCGCCACGGGCGGAAATATTATATCAGAGAAATTCGGTTCAAAAGGGCTTAGGCGGTTTTCCACCTAAGCCCCTAAAAATCAAATAGATCAGATAAGTTCGATGATTGCCATCTCGGCAGCATCGCCGCGGCGCGGTCCAAGCTTTGTGATTCTTGTGTAACCGCCGTTAACATCAGCATACTTAGGAGCGATCTCATCGAAAAGCTTCTTAACTACAGTTTCATTTGTTACGAAAGCCATAACCAGACGCTTGTTGTGAAGATCGTTCTTCTTAGCGATAGTGATCATCTTCTCGGCCATTGAGCTTACCTCTTTAGCACGAGTAACAGTTGTTTCTATTTTTCCGTTCTCAAAAAGGAATGTAACCATTGCTCTGAGCATTGCAGTTCTGTGAGCAGTAGTTCTTCCCAACTTTCTTGTTCCCGGCATTTTAGTCACTCCTTTACTTAGTTTGAAAAAGAGGGATTACTCCTCTTCCTTACGAAGACTGAATCCGAGAGTCTGGAGCTTGACGATTACTTCTTCAAGCGATTTGCGACCCAGGTTGCGAACCTTCATCATGTCTTCTTCAGACTTATTGATCAAGTCTTCAACGGTGTTGATTCCCGCACGCTTCAAGCAGTTAAAGGAACGAACCGAAAGATCAAGTTCTTCGATAGTCATCTCAAGAACTTTCTCTTTGCCCTTGTCGTCCTTCTCAACCATGATCTCTGTGCTGTAACCCTTGTCGGAAAGATCGACGAAGAGATTAAGGTGCTCGGTGAGAACCTTTGCAGCGAGAGAAACGGCTTCCTGCGCATTAACCACACCATTAGTCCACACATCGAGTGTGAGTTTATCATAGTCGGTGATCTGACCGACACGAGTATTGTCTACTGTATAATTAACCTTTAAAATAGGCGTATAGATGGAATCAATCGGCAAAAGACCGATGACATTTTCCTCTGCCATCTGCTTGTTACGTTCACCCGAAACGTAACCTCTTCCCTTATCCAATGTGATTTCCATGAAGAGCTTTGCTCCCTCACCCAGAGTTGCGATATGCATCTCGGGGTTAAGAATCTCAACCTCACTATCACACATAATACTTGCGGCCGTTACCTCACAGGGTCCTTCCGCTCTGATCTCGACTCTCTTCTCACCCTGGCTGTTAAGCTTTGCGGTGAGTCCCTTCATGTTAAGAATGATTTGAGTCACATCCTCTTTAACGCCGGGAATAGTCGAAAATTCGTGTAAAACGCCCTCTATTTTAATAGACTTAACTGCTACGCCCTCAAGCGATGAGAGCAATACACGACGAAGGCTGTTGCCAAGTGTATTGCCAAAGCCTCTTTCAAGA
>CACYDE010000198.1 GCA_902773045.1 uncultured Ruminococcus sp.
TTGGATTGCTATAAGTTGGTCAAGAAGCGACCGTAAAAAATGACTTTTCGGTCGGGTTCGGAGATTTATGTAAATAGAAAACTATCTGCACGTGTAAAAAAAGAGGTTATGATATGAAGTTTACGAAAATGCATGGTATAGGGAATGACTATATTTATTTTGACTGTACAAAAGAAAATACGATCGGCGATCCGTCTGCTTTGTCGATCAAACTTTCCGACCGCCATTTCGGAGTCGGCGGCGACGGGATCGTGATGATCCTTCCGTCCGAGAAAGCGGATTTCAGAATGAGAATGTTTAATGCGGACGGAAGCGAGGGCGCAATGTGCGGCAATGCGTCCCGCTGTATCGGAAAATATGTCTACGAAAAAGGGCTTACCGATAAAACCGAATTGTCGCTTGAAACGAAATCAGGTCTGAAATATCTTTCCCTCAACGTCGAAAACGAACGGGTGACTTCCGTTTCCGTTGATATGGGCAAAGCAAAAGTCGGCGTTGTGAGAGGAACTCTCCGCGCAAACAATACCGAGTATATATATACGTTTGTGGACGTGGGAAATCCGCATTGCGTTATCTTTACAGACGATAACGTCGAAGACCTCGAGCTTGAAAAAATAGGTCCCTCGATCGAAAATCATGAGCTTTTCCCCGATAGGGCAAATGTTGAATTCGTGAATGTTGTTGACGAATTCAATCTCAGAATGAGAGTCTGGGAGAGGGGCAGCGGTGAAACGTGGGCGTGCGGCACCGGAGCCTGCGCCGTGACGGCTGCGGCAGTCAGAAATGGTATCTCAGAAAGCGGCAGCGATATAACCGTCAGGCTCAACGGAGGTAACCTTTCGATAAACTGCACCGACGATAAAGTAATAATGACGGGACCCGCAGAATTTGTTTTTGAAGGAGAGATAAAGGAATGAAAGTCAACGGCAATTTTGACAACCTCGTTGAAAACTATCTTTTCGCCGAGGTTGCGGCAAGAACCGCGAAATACGTTCGGGAAAATCCCGAAAAAAAAGTCATAAAAATGGGTATCGGAGACGTCACGCTTCCGCTTGCGCCGATCGTCGTCGAGGCGATGAAAAAAGGAGCGGAGGAGCTTTCGAAAAAAGAAACCTTCAAAGGTTATCCGAGCTATGAGGGATATGAATTTCTTCGTGAAGCGATCAGCGGTTACTACAAGAAAAACGGAGTGAATGTTTCGCCCGATGAAATATTCGTCAACGACGGAGCGAAAAGCGACTGCGGAAATATCGGCGATATATTTTCGCAGGATAATGTTGTTCTGGTGACAGATCCTGTTTATCCCGTTTATGTGGACTCAAATATAATGTCGGGACGAAAAATCGTTTATGCGCCGTCGAATGAGGAGAACGGATTTTGTGCAATGCCCGATGAGAGCGTTCACGCCGACATCATCTATCTTTGTTCCCCGAACAACCCCACGGGAGCGGTCTACAGCGCAAAGCAGCTTAAAGTCTGGGTCGACTACGCATTGAAAAACGACGCGGTGATCCTTTTTGACAGCGCGTACGAAGCTTTTATCTCCGATGATTCGCCGAGGAGTATTTTTGCAGTCGAAGGCGCAAGAAAATGTGCGATCGAGTTTTGTTCGCTTTCAAAAACAGCGGGCTTCACGGGAACTCGCTGCGGCTATACGGTCATCCCGAAGGAGCTTGAACGCGACGGACACAATATCCTCAAACTTTGGTACAGACGTCAGTCAACGAAGTTCAACGGAGTATCCTATCCGGTTCAGTGCGCAGCGGCGGCAGTTTTCTCGGAAACGGGTCTCGCTCAGATCAGGGAGAATATAGAATATTACAGAAGAAACGCAAAGATCATTACGGATACAATGGATAAACTCGGTATTTATTATACCGGGGGAAAGAATTCCCCTTACATCTGGATAAAATGTCCGAACGGTCTGGGTTCGTGGGAATTTTTCGATATGCTTCTTGAAAGGGCGAACGTTGTCGGAACTCCGGGCGAGGGCTTCGGAGAATGCGGAAAGGGTTATCTCAGATTTACGGCGTTTGCAAGCTATGAGGATACCGTTGAAGCGATGAAGAGAATTGAGAGCATGCTTGCTTGAAATAGGAACATCAAAGGCGATGAAAGCTTTTGATCGTTAATGCAGTACCGCACAAAGACATTTCCGGGGAAAACCGCCGGTAGGTCTTTGTGCGGTGTTGTCTTAAATTAACCTGTTGTGCTGCTTAAAGTTTTGATCCAACTTTTTCAAAAGTACCCCAAGGGCACGCGCCAATGGGCGTTGGCGGTTTCCGAAGGCAGAGTCTTTGGTCGCTGACGCAGCAAATCGGCGCAGAAAATAAACCGACCTCAGCGAAATCAGACAAACCGAGATAAGCGAGGAAATAATAAATCATAAACGAATACAACTTTCCCAATCCAAGAACAAAGGCAAGAGCATAGCGAATTGCCGGTCAAAGAAAAATATGGTGAATTTATAATAGCACAATGCCTTAATTTAGTTTGGAATATTTTATCGGAAAATGAATATAATAATAACAAAGCACAAACAGACTTTACAACAAAAATAATAGTTAAAGTTTGTAAATTATATCAAAGAGTTATATATTTGCTCTGCATTAAAAAAAATATAAAAAATCAGTTGACTTTTTATAAACACGGTGATATAATATATAAATGTCGGGAGCAAACGCTCCGGAAATCACAAAGTCATATATCGCGGAGTGGAGCAGTTTGGTAGCTCGTCGGGCTCATAACCCGAAGGTCGTAGGTTCAAATCCTGCCTCCGCAACCACTTAAA
>CACYDE010000199.1 GCA_902773045.1 uncultured Ruminococcus sp.
AGATATTCTTCCGAGAACGGAAAAGCGAAAGCGGCTGCTTCAAAAAACCACAGGATACCTCAGAGGATCATTGAACCGTCCGACGCTCAGATTATAGGACATAAAATCAAAGCGGAAAAAAACGGTGATGAGAACAGTGACGAAAAGGTCGAGCTTAAACCGTCCAACGTTATAGAAGATATTCACAAAAAAGGAAACCGCCAATCCGAGGAAAGAAAAAAGAGAGAAACCGAGAATCCTTCGGGAAGGTCTTCCGAAAAAAGCCGCGATAAAAAATCTTTAAAGACATCGGACGGCGAAAAGAAACCACATTCCGAGAAAAAAGAAGATTACAATAAAAATCCGGATAAAGCTTCTTCCGGTACAGGAAGATCTGTTCAAAAACCGGAAGCAAAAAAGAAGATTAATTCCTTGGAAGAAGAATCGGGCATTTCGCAAAAGCCTGAACGAAAAAAGAAAGTTTCATCAATCTCCTCGGAATTTTCGGAAATGAATCGGAAAAATGTAAAAATCACAGAGGATAAGGCGGATAAAAAGAAACGCAGTGTACCTCAGAAGAGTGAAAAAAAGAAACGATCAGCGCCCGGAAACACGCCTGAAAAACCGGCGGCAAAGAAAAAAAGTCGGCCGCACGATAAGGTCAGCGAAAATTATGCCGAGGCTGCGGTTTCGGGTCAGGAAAAACAAAAGTTTGCCGAATCAAAAACACAAAAGGATAGCATTATCTCTGAGAAAAAAGACAATGTGAAAAGCTCTTCCCCCAAAAAATCTTTGAAAAAACAAGAGGTCAAAACCGCAGTCGGATCGAGAACGGAAGGAATTCCTTCAAGAAGGGAAATACCGAGTGTGCAGGGGAGATCGGCATCCGATAAAAACAGGACTAAACCCAAAAAAACGGGAAACCGCAGTTTCTCCGAAGATGATGTTGAAAAAAACAAGAATATTGCCGCGTTGGCGTATATAGGAATCCTTTTTCTCATTCCTCTTTTCAAAATCAAAAAGTCCGATTTTTGCAAAGCTCATATCAAGCAGGGTGCGGCGGTATTTATCTACTCGCTTATTGTCAGTATGGTTACGCTTATTGCCGTTGTAGGTTTGAGAATTCTGCTTGTGTGGCAGCTTAAATTAAGCTTTTTTATATACAATATTGCTTCGATATTCTTTGCGCTGCTTATGCTTATTCTCATTCTTATTCCCGTTTTTTCCGGTGCTTCGGCGGCTTTTGGCGGCAATTACCGTTCGGTCCCGTTTGTGGGTAAATTTGTTAACAAGAAAAAATAAATCAATTATTTTTAATCAAAAAAGTCCTTCGGTAATTCACCGCAGGACTTTTTTGAGGTCAATTAATAAATATGTAAAAACCGAATATCTGCATCCGAAAATAACAGATATTCGGTTTTTATTGTAAATATTATGGATACAAATGCAGTCCCTTTCTTAAAGAAGAAAGGGACTAACTGTTTAAAAAAATATTCGGTCTAATTAAAACGCTATAGATCAAAGGTTACATGCCAAGCGCTTTTCTTAGGTCTTCGACTTTATTGAGTTTTTCCCACTCAACACCGAGATCTTCTCTTCCGATATGACCATAGCTCGCAAGATTTCTGTAGATAGGTTTTTGAAGCTTTAAATTCCTTATAATTGCACTTGGGCGAAGGTCGAAAACCTTGCTCACGGCTTCGGAAAGCTTGTCGTCACTGACCGTTCCTGTTCCGAAAGTATCAACCATGACGGAAACAGGTTTAGCCACACCTATTGCATAAGCTATCTGGACTTCACATTTTTCGGCAAGCTTTGCGCCTACGATATTTTTAGCAACATGTCTCGCTGCGTAAGCTCCGCTTCGGTCAACCTTTGTCGGGTCTTTTCCGCTGAAAGCGCCGCCGCCGTGGCGCGAATAACCGCCGTAGGTATCAACTATAATTTTTCTTCCGGTAAGTCCACTGTCGCCCACAGGTCCTCCGACAACGAATCTGCCTGTCGGATTTATGAAATACTTGGTTTTATCGTCAAGAAGTTCGTTCGGGATTATCGGTTTTATGACATTTTCTATGATATCTCCTCTGATTTGATTGAGGGAAACATAGGGATCATGCTGAGTTGAAATTACAACAGTATCGATCCTTACAACCTTGTTGTCATCATACTCAACCGTTACTTGAGTTTTTCCGTCCGGTCTTAAATAAGGAAGAGTTCCGTCCTTTCTGACCAAAGCAAGTCTTTTCGCAAGTTTGTGAGCAAGTGAGATCGGCATAGGCATAAGTTCGGGAGTTTCACTGCACGCAAATCCGAACATCATTCCCTGGTCGCCTGCGCCTATCTGATTGTCTCCGTCATTCTCGCCGTCCTTGATCTCATAGCTTTCATTAACGCCCATAGCAATGTCCGGCGATTGGCTGTCAATAGAAGTGAGAACAGCACATGTGTTGCCGTCAAAACCGCATTCGGGTCTGTCATAACCAATACTGTTGATAACATCACGTGCAACACTATTTATATCCACATAGCATTCAGTCGATATTTCTCCCATAACATGAACCATACCGGTTGTTGCCGTTACTTCACATGCAACATGTGCATTGCTGTCTTGTTTTAATATTTCATCAAGAATTGCGTCCGAGATCTGATCGCAGACTTTGTCAGGATGTCCTTCGGTCACAGACTCGGATGTGAATAATCTCTTTGCCATTTCTTTCAATCCTTCTTTCTTTATTAACTTATGGAGTAAATCATGAACACATTGCTTGATTCACTACATACACTATCAAACAAAAATTAGTGATATATAATTTTTAAATGAATGTATATATTTGAATACTAATACATTATAACACATTAAAAAAAAATGTCAACAAAATAAAAATCCGAGGATCTCCCCGGATTTTTTATCTTATAAAATTATATTTTCAGATTTTATTGTTTTTGAGCCTGATCCGCAGTTCCTTGAAAAAATCAGTCAAGAGTGCGGAACATTCTTCTTCAAGAATACCCCCGGTGATATCCGATTTATGATTATAAGGGTAATCGAAAAGATTTAACACACTTCCGCACGAACCTGCCTTTTTATCATATGCTCCGAAAAATACCCTTGGTATTCTCGAATTAATTATTGCACCGGTACACATGGGACATGGCTCAAGCGTAACATAAAGTTCACACTGCCATAGCCGCCAGCCGCCCAAAACCTCACAGGCTTTTCCTATGGCGTCAAGTTCCGCGTGACACAATGCATTTTTTACAGTCTCGCGTCTGTTAAAGCCTGTTGAAACAATTTTATCATCCATCACAACTACTGCTCCGACAGGAACCTCTCCGATACTGTAAGCAAGTTTCGCCTGTTCGATAGCTTTTCTCATGAATTTCTCGCATCTTTCGCTTTCAAAGATTTGATCGTTCATATTTACAGGAGCTCCAGAAGAATAACCGACTCGATACAAAGTATTATCGTACTTGCTATAACTGTACCTGTAGAGAAAAATGTTTTGATTTTTTCTCCGCCCGTCAGATAAGATTTTTTATTTTCCTTAAATTCGAAGAATTCCTTGTGATTTTTGGTGAGGTAATAAAGAGCGACCAATCCTACTGCAATAATCAACAGCATAAATGCCATTTCGGGGAAGCCTTGATATTTTTCCGGAAGCGTCTCGTCGATCGTCGAAACCAGAACAGCATAAAAATTGTTTCCGAAATGAATGAGTATCCCCGGAAGCATCGACTTTGTTTTTACTCTGACGTATCCCAAAACAAATCCGACAATGAGTGCAAACGGGATCTGAACCAAATTCCCGTGAAGCATTCCGAAAAGGTAGGCGCTTGCGAAAACCGCGAGTTTTTCATCATATTCACTTATCAGTCCCACGACCAGACCTCTGTAGGCAAATTCTTCGACCAAAGCGGGGATCAACGCCGTACAAACCGAATTCATTATCAGGTCAAAAATACCTGTTGCGGTGTGGGTTTCCATGTTTTTGTAAATATCTATCCCAAACAACCCGAGATTTATTCCGAGAAGTGCCGAAACGATCTGAGCTACCATACAGAGCGACAGACCTCCGAAAACTATTGCCACAAGCTTTTTCCCTTCTATTTTCTCAAAAGGCATAAGCTTGTTAAGCGAGCGATCGGATTTTTTTGCTAAAATCAAAGTCGGGATAAATATTGATATCAGCGACGTAAGACCTTCATACAGATAAAAACCTGCCGCCGAAAATCCGGCGTATGGGTCTTCCATACTTGGCATTTTTTCAACAACTCCACAGAAGAGCGCCGTTATCTCAACTATAAAAGCGACAACGAACATAACGATAAATATTGTTATCGTAAGCGCGCCGGATCTGCCCGAGACTTTTTTGATCTCTTTTTTCTCGAGCTCCTTGGGACCGGGCATGTAATAATAAGGTTGGTAACCATATCCTCCCGCGTATCCCGGCTGAGGGTAATAAGAATACTGACCTTGTGGATATGCATTTGGAAAAGCATATCCGACAGTACTGTTAGGATAAACCGACGAGCCTGCCGGATTTCTCGGAACAGCGCCGTTTGGAAAGGCTGAAGCTCCGCTTTGAGGGGGAGGGGATACCTGACGCGGGACTGACGAGGGTAAAGGCTGCTGAGCGCGGCTGTAAGTCTCATAAGACATATTTTGTCCCGTGGGGGAATTCATTGCCGAATCGTTCTTAGGGGGTTCATTGGAAATAGGAGCGGAAAACCGGTTATTCTTTATTGTCGAGTAATCGAATTCACGGCCTGCTCCTGATCCGTCGGAACTAAGATAGACATTGCCGACAAACGCTTCGGAAACCTTATTCTTTTTCGATTCGATATTCTCATTATCAGACGGAACATTATATTGTAATTTTTCGTCCATTGAATCATCTCCTTCTGACGAACTGATATCCTCCGAATCTTAATGCTTTCGGAGAAATCACAACATACACCTGATTTATATTATACATATTTTTCTTATATATTACAAGAAAACATTTTGTAAACAAGCAGGATATATTATTTAGTTCCGAATTCTTCAAGTATCAGTCCCTTGTTGTGTTCCAGAGCCCAGTTTATGCTCCATTGACTTGTGAAAAGAAGCAGATAATTTCCTTTGAGATCCTGGATACGTTTTGTATCCGAAGCGAGGTCAAGTTTCTTTGGATCAATGACAGTATTCCCGATCCAGCGAATAAACTGGTAGGGCAAACCTTCCATAACTATTTCAACATTGTATTCATTATTCAGCCTGTATTTGAGAACATCAAACTGCAAAGTTCCCACAACTCCGACAATCACCTCTTCCATTCCCGAACCGAGTTCCTGGAATATCTGAATAGCGCCTTCCTGTGCGATCTGAGTTGTTCCTTTTACGAACTGCTTTCTTTTCATTGTGTCCTTCTGTCTGAGGAGAGCGAAATGTTCGGGAGCAAATGTCGGGATACCTTTGAATTTAATGTTTTTTCCGGGAGAGCAGATAGTGTCGCCGATCGAGAAAATACCCGGATCAAAAACGCCTATTATATCGCCAGCATAAGCTTCATCGACAACTTCTCTGTCCTGAGCCATGATCTGCTGAGGCTGAGACAGGCGAAGCTTTTTATTTCCCTGAACATGGAATACCTCCATATTCTTATCGAATTTTCCCGAACATATTCTCATAAACGCGATACGGTCGCGATGAGCTTTGTTCATATTTGCCTGAATTTTAAACACAAAAGCGGAGAAATAGTCCGAAACGGGATCTATCACATCATTCTCAGTTTCACGTGGAAGCGGGGGAGTAGTTATTTTCAAAAACTCCTCAAGAAAAGGTTCAACTCCGAAATTTGTGAGAGCCGAACCAAAGAAAACAGGGGTCAGTTTTCCGGAACGAACTTCGTCGAGATCAAAGGAATCACCTGCTCCGTCAAGAAGTTCAATTTCGTCTGTCAAATCTTTTTTGTGATAAGAACCGATAAGCTCTTCAAGTTCCGGTGAATCAAGTTTCACGACGGTTTTTTCCGCTTCTTTCTGACCGTTGTGAGCAGCAGTGAAAACAAGGACTTCTTCTTTTTTTCTGTCATAAACACCTTTGAATTCTCTTCCGCTTCCGATAGGCCAATTCATCGGACAGGTGTTGATTCCGAGAACAGTCTCAATGTCTTCGAGAAGGTCAAACGGACTCTGAGCTTCTCTGTCCATCTTATTTATAAAAGTAATTATAGGGATATGTCTCATGACACAAACTTTGAAAAGTTTTTTCGTCTGATTTTCAACGCCTTTTGAAGCGTCAATGACCATGACCGCCGAGTCGGCAGCCATCAGCGTTCTGTAGGTATCTTCCGAGAAGTCCTGGTGACCCGGAGTGTCAAGAATATTGATGCAGCAGCCGTTATATTTAAACTGAAGAACAGATGATGTAACGGAAATACCTCTCTGTTTTTCGATCTCCATCCAGTCCGAAACGGCATGCTTCGACGCATGTTTTCCTTTGACGGAACCTGCCGAATTGATAGCTCCTCCGTAAAGAAGAAGCTTTTCCGTAAGGGTTGTCTTTCCGGCGTCGGGGTGTGATATAATTGCAAAGGTTCGTCTTTTGTTGATCTCATCTTTTAAATCTGCCAAACCAATTACCTCCTAAATTTTATTTCTACTTATAAATTTTACTATATTTTAAAAATTTGTCAATACAATCATACAACTATAAAACTTGCTTAAGGCAAAACCGCGAACGCCCGCCTTCAAGTACCCCAAGGGCATTGGCAGCACAATCCGATCAAACTGCGCCTTGCGGCTTGACTTCTTGGTGTGCTGCCGGCGTACCCCAAGGGCACTTGCAGCACAATCCAATCAGTCTGCGCCTTATGGCTTGACTTCTTGGTGTGCTGCCGGCGTACGTCAGCTATGCATAAGTTACGCTTGCCAATCGGTCTTCGCCATGGGCTTGCCCTCTTGGAGCGTCGCTTAAGGCAGTTTATGCACTCTCTTGATAAAAATCTGCTGCGCATCTTCGGCACAATCTCTGTGCGGCATTGCCTTAAATTCTTCACAAATATTTATTTTATAGCAAACCAAACAAATATCCAGACAAGTTCGACGCCCCGGTAAGCGCATAGCTGCGTTGTCGTCCTCGACATACGCCAGTA
>CACYDE010000200.1 GCA_902773045.1 uncultured Ruminococcus sp.
AGAAATCAAATTCGCCGACAACACAACGATAATTGGCGACAATTTATTCTTCCACTGTACGGGTCTTGAAACAATAGATATTCCCGACAAAGTAACGAGTATCGGATGGAGATCCTTCTCAAAATGCGAAAACTTAAAATCCATAAAATTACCCGATACATTAAATCAAATCTATTCACGCGCCTTTGACAATTGCGCAAACCTGATCACAATTGATCTTCCCGACGGAATCGAAACCATCAACAACGATACATTCAGAGACTGCACTTCGCTTGAAACGGTCGATATTCCTCAATCGGTTAAGGAGATCAAAGAAAGCGCGTTCAAGAACTGCAGCTTGAAGGAACTAACGCTTCCCGAACAGATCACGGAAATCACAGACGAAGCTTTCCGCGACAATCCCAATCTCAAGACCCTGATCGTTCCGAAAGATGTTCAGTGGATCAGAGAATCTGCATTTGCAGGCTGTACATCACTTGAAAGCGTCACCTTCGGATTAAAGATCAACACGATCGAAAAGTACGCTTTCTCGGGCTGCAGCAGCCTGCCGTCAGTCGAACTTCCGAAATATCTCACATTCCTCGGCGATCACGCTTTTGAACACTGCGAAGCATTGACCGACATCAAATTCCCCGCATTTCTCAGCGAGATCAAGGACGGAACCTTCGACAACTGCGCCGCACTCGCAAAAGTCACGCTCAGAGACGGACTCGAAACGATCGGCTACAACGCTTTCACAAATTGTCCGCTTCTCAAAGATGTTATCGTTCCGAGATCCGTGACTGAGATCAACTCTCAGGCTTTCAGCTACATCACTAAACTGACGGTTCACGGCTACGAGGATTCCTACGCAAAAGAATTCGCAGACGAAAACAGAGCGAAATTTGCTCCCATAACCGACGATGAGATCAAGGTCGTTGAAGAACCGATCGAAACCTACACCTACTATTTCCTCGCTCCGGAAAGCTTCGGTAAGGTTTATGATTACTACTGGACTCCGTTCCGGAATGAAAGGTGGCCCGGAGTTGAAGGAGTTGAAATGGAGGCCGCCGAGGAAGTCGGAGAGAATGTCTACAAATGCACTGCATACGAATGCGGCGCGACCGACTTCATCATTTTCAGCTCAGGAAACAACACTGATATTAAGACGATCAACATTCCTCTCAACGACGGGGAAAAACCGTACTATGACATGATCTATGTTCTTAAGCTTGACAACGGAAAGATCGACAAGGAAACGAGAAACGCTCTCGAAGGTCAGTGGTTCTCGATCGACCCATCGAGTGAGAATTACTACATGAACAACGAAGAGTTCTACGGTTCTTATTTCGAGAAAGATCAGACCGACACCGAGAATACGGACACAGAAAACAGCGATACGGAAAATACCGACTCTGAAGATACGGATATAGGGGAGAGCTGCACTTATTATTTCCTCGCTCCGAACAGCTTTGGAGAGGTTTATGATTACTATTGGACTCCGTCGGTCAACGCCGATTGGCCCGGAACGAAAATGGAAGAAGCGTTTGATCTCGGAAAGAACGTTTATAAGTGTGAAGCTTACACCACGAGCGAATACATTATCTTTAATGACGGATCGAGTAACGCTCAGACGATAAACATTTCTCTCACCGACGGCGACTACAGAAACATGATCTATGTTCTCGATCTTACATCAACGGAGCAGGGCGACGACGGTCAAACACTCTACAGCGGTCATTGGTACTCGCTTGATCCTTCAAGTGATGATTACTACCGTAACAGCGATGAATTCAAAACCTACGAAATCACCGAGGACACGGACACAGAAGTATCGGACACAGATAACAATGATTCGGATAATTCCGATAACATCGAAACTTCCGATCCGAAGAACACAGACACGGAAGATTCCGACACTGAAAATTCAGACAGCGAAGACTCCGACAGCGAAGACTCCGACACCGAAGATTCAGACACGGAAACAGAAACAGATCCCAACAGCAAGCTTTATGATTACACTGAAAATCCCGACGGAACGATCACGATCACAAAATACAAAGGAAAAGAAAGTATCGTTGAGATTCCGAGCCAAATTGACGGAAAGACCGTCACAGCAATCGGAACCGAGGCTTTTGAAGGCAGCACTTCGATCACAAAAATTATTATCCCCGACACCGTCACAACGATCGGACCTTCTGCATTTGAAAACTGTTCGTCTCTAACGGAGATCGTTATTCCCGATTCTGTGACAGCGATCGAGTCGTACGCTTTCAACAATTGTACGATGCTTCAAAAGATCACTCTTCCGAAATTTATCACCGAGATCTCACCGGCAGTTTTCCAGAACTGCAAATCACTTAAAGAGATCGTTATCCCCGACGGAGTGAAAACGATCGGCTACAACGCCTTCTACAGCTGTAAATCACTTGAAACCGTAACATTCCCGGAAACTCTTGAAGAGATCGGCTCAATGGCATTCGAGTATTGTTCTTCACTCAAGAGCGTTACGATCCCCGAATCGGTTCAGTCGATCGGAAATTTCGCTTTTGACAGCTGTTCATCGCTTGAAACTGCCGAAATACTTAACCCTTCGGTCACGATCGGAAATTATGCATTTGACGAGTGTCCGAATCTGACCATATACGGACAAAAGGACTCAACCGCTCAGAAATACGCAGATGAAAATTCCATTCCGTTCATTTCACTCGGCGGCGAAGGACCCGTGGATATCATCCCGGGTGACCTTGACGGAGATGAAGAGATCACGGCAAATGACGCGATCACGGCTTTGAGAGCTTCAATAGGACTTGAGGAAACCGATGACTCAACGATCGAGATCGCAGACGTTGACGGTGACGGAGAGATCACCGCAAACGACGCTTTCACAATTCTCCGCGCAAGCATAGGATTGGAAGAAATATGATCCAAATGTTTGATATTTTATAATATCATAATATCATAACATCAACTGCCAACGGCAGACGAAAAACGCACACCTACTTTTTGAGTCAGGTGACTTTACCGCCTACGTCAGAATTGTTCCTTAAGGAAATATCAACAAACAAACAGGCACTCCGAAAAATCAGAGTGCCTGTTTTATATTTAGGGCAAATTAGACAATCAGAAATGAAAAGTTATTTATAAACAGTTCCTTAGTATTTATATATCAAAATATTCTTCGATCGTCAATCCGCTTGATCTGATCTCCTGAGCAAATTCATATCCCACATACCTGATGTGCCACGGTTCGTATTTGTATCCGGTGATGCTTTCCTTTCCCTGCGGATAGCGGATTATGAATCCATAGTCCCAGCAGTTTTCGGCGAGCCATTCGGCTTCGGGCGTTCCGATGAAGCTGTCGCTTGCGTTGTTGCAGTCGATAGCAAGTCCTGCCTGATGTTCGGAATGACCGGGGCGAGCCGAAAAAGTATCGGCGACCTCTTGACCGTATGTATTAACGTAACCGTTGTAAAGCTCCCTCTGAGTTTCATAGGAACGGAATCCCGAAACGATGAAAAGATTAATGTCATCATCGGCAGCCCCTTTGCGAAGCTCCTCGAATGCCTGAGCGCATTCCGAAGTAAGACCGCCGGGATTATAGTCGGAGGGGAGAGCGTATTTTTTGTTTACGATCAAAATACCGTTTATATACGCCGCGCCGGACGCATCGCGCTCAATTCTCGGATCGTCCTCTTCCTCTTCGATTTTCTCTTCCGATTCGACGATGATCTTAATATCGCGGCTGATTGATTTATCGCTGGCGGCTGTGACAGTGATCGTACATGTTCCCTCGGCACGCGCGGTAATTACGCCTTTTTCATTGACCGTGGCAACGGCTTCATTGTTGCTCTTCCAGATCTCCTCAAGAGTGTCCGCATTCCACGGTATCATAGTGACCGTAGGCATAACCGACTGACCCACCGTCATCGTCGCTTCATAAAAGCTGAGCGTGATGTCTGTCACCTTTGGTTTTTTCTTTTCGGTCACGGTAACATTCACCGTTGAACTGATTTTTGAATTTTCCGCCGACGTCACGGTAACAGTACACTTTCCTGCGGCAATGCCCTTAATCAAACCGTCTTTGCTGACTGTCGCGATCTTTTCATCGGAGCTTGTCCAGATTTCGCCCTTGTTTGACGCATTTGACGGGGTAAACGTTACCTTTGGCATAATTGTTTCACCCACATTGACAGAAACCTGATTAACGTCAAGAGATATTCCCGTAACTTTTCCCGATGTTTCCGATTTCGAGGATTCCGAGTTTTTGTTTCTGTTTGTTCCCGAAGTATCCGAGGAACTCTTTTCGGAAGAATCAGTTTCTTTTTCCGAATCTTTCTTTGATTCGGAATCCGATTTTTGTTCCGAATCATTCTCCGAACCGATCTCCGAATCAATTTCGGACGATGATGAAATACCCGATTCGGAAAAACTTTCGGAATCGGGATCCGCAGTTTCGGCGGTGATTTCCGAAATAGCTGCGTTGACCTCGACCGGTTCGTTTTTAACTATAAAATTACATCCCGAAGATGTGATAGTATAAGAAACTATAAGAACTGCCAGAATAAGCTTCTTCTTAAATTTTTTCATAAAACACACTCCTAAATTTCGGATATGTTTACATTATAACACATAAAAGGTTTCATTTCTATCATTTTTATTAAATTTTGTAAACAAAAACAGGGAAAGGACGTCCGATCACTCGAAGCGCCCTTTCCCTGTTTTGTTTTGGGGTTATTTATCTTAATATAAGTAGTTGGCAGGATTAACGTACTCACCGTTGCAAATTATCTCAAAATGAAGGTGAGGACCGGTGGAATCTCCTGTTGAACCGACAGCCGCGATCGTCTGACCCTGTTCAACGTAAGTTCCGGGAGCAACATAAATATCGCTGCATTGTGCATACAAAGTCTGATATCCGTTGCCGTGATCTATAATCAAGTAGCAGCCGTAATTTTCGCCGCCATAATCTATAACTGCTGTTGTAACGTAACCGCTCGCCGAAGCGACGATCGGCTGTCCCTCAGCTGCGGGACCCGAAATATCTATACCTTTATGAAGCTTTTCACCCTGATATCCGAAATCATTGGTGATCGAACCGCATGAAGGCGCCGGCCAGATAAACTGTGAGGAAGAAGACGATGAATCGCTGTCCGCTGAACCCGAAGCAGTGCTTTCGGAGTCGGTATCCGCCGTATTCTCACCGGTCTTCTTTTGGGAATCCGAAGACTCACTGTCAGTATCCGTTCCGGTTTTTGAATCACTGCTCTTTTCCGCATCGGAATTTTTAGCCTCACTTGCGTGCTCATTGTCTGCGGATACAGTGATAACTCTGTTTACAGGCTTCTTCGTCGCAACGACCTTAATATGCTCAACATCGACCTGATTTCCGTCAATGTACGTCACACGATTCGTAGCAACGCCCTCGCCGATCTGACCTTTCGTCGTCTCTTTTTCATAACCGCTTTCCTTTTTGGAATCAACGACATACTCGGTCTTATATTTTATCTTAACATTCTGCTCCTGCAGAACGATAGTTTTATAGCTTATCTCAACGTTATTTTCAAGTCTTTCCTTAATCTCGGCTTTGTCAACTATGGAGCTTTTTGCGTAGAGTCCGATCTCAAGCGCAACATTGCTGTTGAATTCAACGCTGTCCACCTCGCCAAACTCGGCTGAATTTTTCTTTTCTTTTTCAAGAAGTCCGTCAAGAACCTCTCTTGCTTCTTCCTCGGTCGCGGTTGCACCGACGAATGTATCATCAACGAAAACTCCGCAGATCTCGTCTTCAAGGACATTATCCTTAGCAAGGATCGAACGGCTCAGTTCCGTGGAGTTCGAAAATTCGGAATTACCGTTGACAACGGCAACTCTGTACTTAGGCTCGTCCTCCAAAGAGTCAAGACTCTTGTTAATGATCCTGCTGTCAATAAGACTCGTTGCTTCTTCGACCACACCTGCATTTTCCACGATACCTACCTGCTCGTCATTATAAGAAATTACGAGTCCGAACCGGAGCGAATTCAAATAGGTGATAGTTGAAATGAGAAGGACAAGAGCCGTCATAGGCATAAGATTGTTGATGAGTTTCGAACGGCGTTCTCTCTTTTTTCTCAGACGTCTTTCTTCCTGTCTGATATATCTCTCTTCTCTGATCTGTTCAAGTGATTTATAATTTTCTTCATCGTAATGATCCGATGGACCCGAGGAAAAGTTTTCAAGCAGCTCGGCAGTTACTTTTACTTCCTCTTCATTTTCAAAATATGACATTCAAACAACCCCTAAATAATTATTACACCGCTGTAAAAATTAACTAATACTATTATAACAAATAGTTACAGAAATGCAACCCTTTTTAATTAAATTTGTAATCTTTGTTAGATATGTACAAATTATCTATTTTAGTTTTAGCTTTATTTAATGATTTTATACATACAATTTTAGAAATTATCGAATCAAATTGTAAATCATCTGTAAGGTTATAGAATTACGAGAAAAAAGCGCACCGAAAACGAGTATGATTATTATATCTCAAACTCAAGGATCTCACAGTTTCCTATTCCGAAATTTGCGTATTCCTCGTTCGTCATATCATAGAAATAAGAACGAACTACTCTCGAGATCCCATTGTGAGCAACGATAAGATATATCTTGTCATCTTCTTTAAGTCTGTCGAGAAGATTATATATTCTCTGAGCAAGCTTCATCATGGACTCGCCTCCGCTGTAGCTGTCCGCAAAGTTTCTTTTCGCCAGACGAAAATCCTCACCGTCTCTTGCGGTCGCTTCAAACTTTCCGAAACACTGTTCGATCAGCTCAGGTTCAACTCTCAGCGGAATACCGGTTATCTCGCTGATGTGTCTCGCGGTTTCCTTTGCTCTGACGAGAGGGGAGCAGATGATCTCGTTGATCCTGTAATCGCTCTGTTTTATGACCTCTCCCAAAGCTTCCGCTTGTCTGTGACCTTCTTCCGTCAATTCGATATCTGTTATTCCGCATATTTTATTTTCAACGTTCCACACCGTCTGACCGTGACGTGTAAAGTAAAGCTTTTTCAATTTACATTATCCTCCTAACATGGCGCGCAGTACAAAATCTGTCGGGAACCCCGACAGGCACACCGCACCCTTACTTTTTGAGATTTGAAAACTTCATCGTCCGAGTAATACAATTTCTATAATCTATAAATTGTATCCGACGAGCCGTTCCTAAAGCCGCGCGTCAAGAATTATCTTCCCACAGTTTCCGCAGTAGTTCGCCTGTATTTCAAACTGAGTCAAATTATATCTGACGTTCGTCAGTCTCTGACCTGTGTAAAACAGTCCCGGATTTTCACCCTCCGCCATAAACTTCACCGGCGTTCTTCCGTCTCCTCTGACAACGCCTTTTTTCATTTCTCTGCTGCAATACGGACATTTCATAATCCTTCACCTCAACAATGTAATAATTTACCAAATCAACGTTCATTCAAATGGGTAACAGTACAGGTGACACAAAGTTGACAGTTCAAAACTTTGAAAAACCGCCATCAAGAAAAAAAGGAAACTTTCAGGCTGTGGGCTTCGCCCACTTCTATTTTGGACTGCGTCACAAAACTCCTGCATCAGAACTTCAAATCTTCTTAGGAACTGTGAAGAAATAAATTTTCAATTTATGCTTAGGATAATTTGTTCTGAACAAGGCAAATTTTTGCAGGAATACTA